>JBAXLV010000064.1:0-8885 GCA_037134635.1 Alcaligenaceae bacterium | reverse complement strand
CCAATTTGACATATCGACAGAACTGAATGCAGTCGCCCAAGCCTTGCTCAACTTGCAGCAAAATCGTTTTGCCCGCCAATGACTCGGTACCGAGCCAAAACGGCTGCGAGAACTGATTTGTAGCGCCTCTTTGCGCAAGCTTTCGGCCCCATTCGTAAAGCTCAAAGCCTCGAGCCAAATCACCCGTTAACAGTAAGTACAAAGATTTGTTCCACTGCGCTTCGGCGTAATCCGGTCTGATGCTGATTGCCTGATCGTAACTGGCAAGCACATTCTCTAAACGCCTAAGCTGTAAAAATGAATTGCCTAGGTTCGCGTACGCCTCAACGTAGTCTGCTTTAAAGCGAATCGCCTGCTCATAGCTCTCAACTGCTTGGTCCAATTGGTCAAGCTCGACCAAGGCCACACCGCGGTTGTAATAAGCATCCGCGTAATCAGGCTCGATACTAATCGCTTTGTCGTAGTCGACGATCGCCTCATCCAACCGGTTCAGTGCCTTTAGTGCATTGCCGCGATTTGAGTACGCCTGTGCATAGTCTGGTCGGATCCTGAGTGCTTGATCGTAACTTGCGACCGCTTGTTCAGTTTGTTCAAGTTCTTTGAGTGCATTACCGCGATTACAATAGGCCTCAGCGTAATTTGGTTTAGCGTTAATTGCGAGGTCGTAGCTGGCAACCGCTTGCTCTAAGCGGCGAAGTTCGAAGAGTGTCACGCCGCGGTTGTAATACGCCTCGGCATGATCAGGTTTGATCTGGATCGCCTGATCGTAACTGGCAATCGCATCCTCAAATAATTTGAGCGCTAAAAAAGCGTTGCCACGATTTGAGTACGCTTCAGCATAGTCCGGCTTGAGCTTGATCGCTCGATCGTAACTAACAATCGCTTCGTCTAAACGCTTGAGGTCTAACAGCGCATTGCCACGATTCGAGTGGGCTTCAGCGTAATCCGGCTTAAGTCTGATGGCCTTGTCATAGCTAGCCACTGCCTCATCCAACCGTTTAAGCGACTTGAGCGCGTTACCACGATTTGAATACGCCGCTGCATGATTGGGATTAACTTTAATCGCCCGACCAATCAAATCTGCAGCCGCCGCTGGATTTTGAGTTTGAAGTGCAAGCACCCCAAGCAAATGCAGCGCGTCAAAGTTCTTCGGCTCTTTGGCGAGCACTTGCTCGTACAGCGCCTGTCCTTGCGCAAACTGGCCTTGCTGGTGCAACGCTAACGCTTGCTGAAGTAGCGCAATAATCGCCGCTTGGCCAGCCTGGCCTTTAGCGGAAGCTGCAATAGGTTTATGACGCGAAGGGATCTGCGGCGGGCGTGGCATTAAATTTTTTAAGCTTGAATATCTTCGAAAATCTTGAAAACTGCCGCCCAAAGTTAATTCAGATCGAGGGCAAACTCTACAGTGAAACTAAAAGTTGCGCCTTTACCGGGCTGACTCTCGATTTTAAGCTCACTACCCATCAGCGCCAAGAAATCATTGGTGGTGGTCAACCCAAGACCCGTTCCACCAAATCTGCGGGTGATTGAATTATCTGCCTGCGTAAAAGATTGAGATATCTTTGAATAGTCCGCGACATCAAAACCAATCCCGTTATCTTTCACGCTGAAATTCAACATCGCATGCGACGAGGTTTGGCTCTCCATGTATACCTTTAACTCAACTTTTCCTTGCGCAGAAAACTTAATAGCGTTGTCGACTAAATTATTCAAAATCTGCCGAAGGCTGCGACGATCGCCCACAAGCTTTTGAGGAATATCTGGCGCGACGGCTAACACTAAGTCCAGACCCTTTTTCTCTGCTGCCAATTTAAAAATGGCGGTCACGTCCGACATCACTTCTTCGAGCTTAAACGGCGCGTTACTTAAGGCGACTCTGCCGGCTTCTAGCTCGACCACATCCAGTATGCGATTAATCAGCATTAATAGATGCTTGCCCGATACATGGATATCAGCGACGTATTCACTTTGCTTGTCATTGAGCTCACCAAACATCTTGTGTTGCAACAGCTCCGAAAACCCAATAATTGCATTGAGTGGGGTACGCAGCTCGTGCGACATCATGCCCATAAACTCGGATTTGGCCTTAAGCGCCCGCAAAGCCTCGTCTTTCGAACGCCTGAGCTCAGCGTTGATCTGTTTTCGCTCAGTAATATCCCTGGAAGCCGCGTAAATATAGAGTTGACCATCGATCGTCACGGGTGAAATTGATACATCTGCGTCCATCAAGCTACCATCTTTTCTTCGATAAACGGTCTCAATTCGCCGCGTCCACCGATCTTGAGAAAACTCATCTAACAGGCTTTGCACTTGTTGGGCCGAGAGTTGCGCATTCCATTGCGTTATGCCGAACGTTAATACTTCTTCGCGCGTGTAGCCGAGTTGATCGCAGAAAGCCGTGTTCGCATCATAAACAGTCCCATCCAACCGAAGAATATGAATCCCGTCTAGCGATGACTCCATCAGGATTTGATAGCGATTACGTTCAGCAACTGTTTCTTGGTGACTTTGGTCTAGCAGCGCGTAGGCACGCCTCTGCCGAAAGAAGAAAAAACCAATCAATAAATCTAAAAGAATTGCCCCCACGGCAGAGAACGTCATACTACTTCGCCACCTGACCAGATAGTCCTGTTGGGCAATTCCTATGTTGATATAGTAGGGGTATGGGCTTAGCCTTTGAAAGGCAAAGACGCGCGTGAGGCCATCGGTCATTGTCCTGGAAAGGAGAGTGCCTGACTCGCGCTCATTGACGGCTAAATGCGTCGGGCTATTCCGAACTTTTGAGTTGATTGGGCCAGGAATTTCTGGGAAACGATAGATCAACGTGCCGTCTTCAATCGTTCGAATAGCAATGGCTGCATTGGGCCCAGGAGCAATCTTTTTGAACTCAGATTGCAGTGAAGTCACCGGGATTAAGATGACAATGCTACCCATAAATTTACCCTCTTTAGAGAGGATCGCTTTGGCAATTGGCAGCGCGACAAACGGCGAATAGCGAGCCGCCACGGTTAATGTCGAGTAATGAACAGCTTCGGGATACTGTTTGGACTGCTGAAAATATTCTCGATCAGCAACAGTCACGTCGACAGAAGTGGGTGTCAAACCGTAGCGGGGCATTCCAGTCGAATCAAAGACACGGATAGAACCAATTAGGGGGTTCAATTTGACCTGGTAGGTCAGCAAGTCAACCACTTCCGACTCATAGCGCGGATTCGCGCTCGGTTCCAAAGACTCAGGCTTGATTTGACTCGCCAAAAATTTAATCGATCGATCGATACCATCGAATGTTTTTAGCAGTTCTTGGGCCAATACATAGTTGAGGCTTTCGGCATGGCGCTCAACGTACTGGGTTTCTGCCTGGTAAGAGCGCCAACCCTGAAAGACCACCAGAAAGGTCAAGCCCAGTGTTAAGGCGGCAAACGGCAACCATCCCCTCAAAAAGCGAGATGAGACCCGAATAAAAGACTCATTTAAGGTACGCAAATTAGTCGTGAATTCCTAGCTAGAAAAGCCGCTATTCTAAAGCGGAACAAGCCATTTGAACATGGCGTGATTAGCGAGCAGTTCCGCACTTTTAACTCAATTTGAGCCATTAGGTTGCGTTCACGGCAAAGCCAGCTCCGCTAATCTGTAGTGCTTGGGGTCCAGAATGCGTGCCGCACGTATTCAAGCTTGACCATCTCTTGAACAACGTGATCAAGCAAATGATTGTCGATCGAGGTCGCGATCATTTTTGCTTCAATTTCAACATCGCTCGCGCCAAAAGGATGAACATCAAGATCGTCGACAGGATATTTAATGTCGTCGAGAAATTTCGCTAAAACTGCCATCGCTAGTTTTTGATCTTCTTTTCGAGCAGTCACGTACATGGTGGCGGTGACTTCACTGTTACTTAAATCAATCGGTTTTCTGTTAATTTGATTAACAACTGGGCGAAGCAAGGTGTTCGCCATCAAGACGAAAGCCGTGCCAAGGGCTGCTTCAAGTATTAAATCTGAGCCTGCTGCGGCGCCGATAGCGCCTGCTCCCCAGAGCGTCGCCGCCGTATTCAATCCACGAATATTGCCTTCTTCACGCATGATGGCTCCGGCACCCAAAAATCCTATGCCTGAGACAACATACGCAATGACATGTACGGCACCTTCGTGGCCAGTGAGCCTATTTGCCACATCAACAAACATCGCAGCGCCAACGGCCACAAGTACGTTCGTCCTTAAGCCAGCGGTGCGCTGTCTGTATTGACGCTCTAGACCGATCAGCCCGCCCAGTACAAACGCCGCGGTCAGACTTACGAGCGTATCGAGCAGCGAATCTGCACTGATGTTCTTTATAAATTCCATTAGGCGTCTCTCAGACCACTAAAATTATGAATGAACACGTTTATTCATCCAGGCGCGTTGGCCACATTACGATCAGACCGCGAATTGAAAAATGCAGTGTACGTCCGAATGCAGCGCACATAAATTGACACACTTGCTGCGGTTATGGCGACACCTATGTCTGAAAAGAGCCACAAAACGGCACTTCACTAATAATAATCACTCGCTGGATTTGGTCGGGGCGACATGATTCGAACATGCGACTCCTGCGTCCCGAACGCAGTACTCTACCGGGCTGAGCTACGCCCCGACGGGTGCGTGCTTGGTGAAAAATTCTAGCAAATTATTTGCGTGGTGGTGAAGAGCATATGCTCTCAACAAATAAAAAAACGAGGCGTTAACTTACAGGTTATTTAAAGTTTTTTACATACATATTTTTTGTTATGACTGATCTTTGTAATCATATAAACTTAGTATATAAAGTCAAGTTTTCTTACAAGATTACAGGTCGTGCAGCTGATTCCCCAAACGATCGTCTGTGCTCTACTTTTGATCCCTGCACTCACGCAAGCGATCGACCTTCAGCCTAACGATATTGTTGCGCCGGCACCAGACAAAACGTTCGTCATGCTTTCGTACTACGGTACTGAGAATCGCACGTTCTATCGCAATGGCTCAGCCGTCACTAGTCCAACGTTACAAAATCCAGTCATCGAAAATAATAGTGCGATTCTGCGATTATCCAAAAGCTATTCGCTGTTCGACATGCCTGGAGTCTCCTTCGTTCAGTTGCCCTACAGCGATCTGAAACTTGGCGGGTCCCTGTCCAGCCTCAGTGGTGCCACAGGCGTCGCTGATGTCACCCTTGCGACTGTGATTTGGCCTTATGCAAATCGACGGACTCGAACTTACTTTGCTCTGGGAGCTTACTTGACGCTTCCAACCGGCAATTATGCAAGCAACCAGATGTTTAACCTTGGCGAAAACCGATACCGCGTCGATCTGCAAGCGGGCTTTCAGGCACCAATCGTCGGCAACTTAGATGGAATGATCGCCTTTGACACCCGATGGTTTGGAACAAACAATAACTGCGCAACCGTCTGCAGTTCAGTTACAAATGCGGCACTCAACCAACAACCCTTAACAACGTTGCAACTCGGCCCCGTTTATAAAATCAACGAAACCTTTACTGCCGGTGCGAGCTATTTTTATGTCAGCGGCGGGGGTACGACCATAAACGGCATCTCTCAAAATAATGACATCAAAACGCAAAGATTCCTTTTAGGCCTCCATGCCTATACCAACGTCGGCAGATTTTCGTTGCAGTACGGTCGAGACATGGAAACTGTCAACGGCTTTGAGCAAAGCCGCATCCTCGCGTTTCGATATATGCGCAGTTTCTAAGCTTATTGGCATCAAGCCGGCTTATGCAAATCGGCGCGTCTGAATCACCGGTCGCGACCAACCGCAAACGCGCAAAAGTTAAGCAAGGCCTCGCGCGCGGCTGACACCGGAAACGCCTTGAGCGCTTCGCAGGCTAGATCAGCTTCGGCCACTGCGCACTGCTGTGCGTGTTCAAGGGCGCCGGTATCATGTATTGCCTGCGCAACCGCATCAAAATCAGCCTCACCATGCTCAATCGCCCGCTTTACTAGCTTTTTCTGCAAGTCAGTGCCCACTTCAAGAACTCGAATGAGTGGCAAAGTCGGCTTACCTTCGCGCAAATCGTCACCAACATTTTTACCCAACGCAGCCACATCACCACTATAATCTAGTACATCATCTACGAGCTGGAAAGCCGTGCCGATGTGTCGTCCGTAGGCAGCGGCAGCCTCGCGCTGGCTCGAGTTTGCCCCAGCCAGCACCGCCCCCGCCTCGGCTGCAGCCTCAAAAAGCTTGGCGGTTTTAAACCGAACCACCTGTAAATATCGCGCCTCAGACACCTCGGGGTCATGCACGTTAAGCAACTGCAACACCTCGCCCTCAGCGATTACGGTGGTGGCGCCAGACATGATTTTCATGATGGGCATGCTGTCAACGTCAACCATCATCTCAAACGCCCGCGAATACAGGTAATCACCCACTAAAACACTGGCAGCATTACCAAAGACCGCATTGGCCGTGCTGCGACCGCGTCTAAGAGCCGATTCATCGACCACATCGTCATGCAAAAGGGTAGCCGTATGGATAAATTCAACCACTGCCGCCATCAGATGGTGATGCGCGCCCTGATAACCCAGCGCCTGTGCCACGAGCAGCAACATGGCTGGACGCATGCGTTTACCCCCGGCCCCAATGATGTAATCGCCGATTGTTCGGATTAAAACCACGTCCGAATCCAGCCGAGACCGGATCACGGCATCAACGGCATCCATATCCCGAGCAACGGGGGCGAGCAGGTTAGAGATCTTTTGCACAGGACTTTCTTTTGACTTTCAAGTGGTTACGGGCTATTATTTCGGGCTCGGCTACTTTAGCCGAGATTCCAATTGCACTAAAACACGAGGTTAACCCATGTACGCGGTCATAAAAACTGGAGGCAAGCAGTATCGCATTGCTTCTGGCGAAAAACTTAAAATAGAACAGATACCGGCAGACATTGGGCAAGAAATCACGCTGGATCAGGTGTTATCCGTAGGCGAAGGCGACCAACTTAAGGTCGGTACTCCGCTTGTGGCTGGCGCTCTGGTCAAGGCAACGGTTCTTGCGCAAGGACGCCATGATAAGGTCACGATCTTCAAGATGCGTCGTCGCAAGCATTATCAAAAGCATCAAGGCCACCGTCAAAACTACACTGAGATTTTAATCGGCGACATCACAGCTTAATTGCTGCGCGCTTATTCAAATCACAGCTAAATCTAGGAACAAACATGGCACAGAAAAAAGGCGGGGGCTCTACCCGCAACGGTCGTGACTCAGAATCGAAACGTCTGGGCGTTAAAGCCTACGGCGGCGAACTGATTCCGGCTGGTTCAATCATCGTGCGTCAGCGCGGTACAACGTTTCACCCCGGCACAAACGTGGGTTTGGGTAAAGACCACACTCTGTATGCGCTGATTGACGGTCACGTCAAATTTTCGGTTCAAGGCAAGCTCAACAAGTCAACGGTTTCGATCGTTTCGGCTGAGTAAGCTGGTTTTAGTTCTAAAAGCCCTGTCGCAAGCGGCAGGGCTTTTTCTTTTCACGGTACCATTCTCTTATGAAATTCGTCGACGAAGCCACCATTGAAGTGATTGCCGGCAAAGGCGGCAATGGCGCGCACAGTTTTCGCCGTGAAAAATTCATCCCTAAGGGTGGGCCCGATGGTGGTGATGGCGGCCGAGGCGGTACAGTATTTGCCATTGCCGATCGCAATATCAACACCTTGATTGATTATCGCTATGCGCGCAAGCATCTTGCGAAGGGCGGTGAGCATGGCCGTGGATCAGATCAATACGGTGCGGCCGCAGCCAACATTACGTTGCGCGTGCCTGTGGGCACAATTATTTATGATGCCGAAACCGGCGAAGAACTCTTTGACCTGAGCCGTCACGGTCAGCAGGTCACCTTGGCTGCAGGCGGCGAAGGCGGCTTGGGTAATGTGCATTTCAAATCAAGCGTGAACCGCGCGCCCAAGCAGTGGACACCCGGCAAAGACGGCGAGCAGCGCCGCTTGCGCCTTGAGCTTAAAGTGTTGGCCGATGTGGGCCTGCTCGGCATGCCAAATGCTGGCAAATCAACGCTCATCAGCCGCATCTCAAACGCGCGACCCAAGATTGCTGACTACCCCTTTACGACACTGCATCCCAACTTAGGGGTCGTACGTACCTCAGAAGCGCGTAGCTTTGTTGTCGCCGATATTCCGGGTTTGATCGAAGGCGCCTCTGAAGGTGCCGGCTTGGGGCACTTATTCTTGCGCCATCTCACACGCACGCGCATCTTGCTGCATTTGGTGGATGTATCGTCACACGACCCAGACGAAGATGCTGTGGCACGCGCTGTGGGTGAAGCACGCGCGATCGTTGAAGAGCTTCGCCTCTACGACGAGGCACTGTACAACAAACCGCGCTGGCTGGTACTGAATAAGCTCGATGTCGTCAACGACCCGAATGCAGTCAAAAAACGCTTCTGTAAAGAATATGGCTGGAAAGGCCCCGTCTTTGCGATCTCCGCGTTGTCAGGTGATGGCACCCAACAGCTTATTTGGGATTTACAAAATGCAATTGATGCGTATCGCCATGAAGACAACATCGCTGAAGATCTTGCCGATGGCACCTTTGTCGCTGAAGATCCACGTTTTGACGAAACGCGCAGCGCGGCCGACTCTCGGCCCGCCAAACCAAAAGAATAAAACTGTCTGCTATGACTGCGACCCCTCAAATAACTTCGGTGATTGCGACTGCCTCGCGGCTTGTCGCCAAGGTAGGCTCATCACTGGTTACCAATGATGGGCAGGGTATCGACCGTGAGGCGGTTGCGCATTGGGCCGCCCAGATCGCTGCACTACGGGCACAAGGCAAGCAAGTGGTGTTGGTCTCAAGTGGTGCAATTGCTGAAGGCATGGCACGGCTCAACTGGACCAAACGC
>JBAXLV010000063.1:0-8888 GCA_037134635.1 Alcaligenaceae bacterium | reverse complement strand
ACGGCTGAAGACTACAAGCTTCCAAACGGGCAGATGTTTCATACCTATCCTTCACTAAAAGGCAAAGAGGATACCGCTGCGTTATGGAAAGGGGTCAGTGAAGATGTGATTCACTCAATCGCAACCGACGAGTTGTGTTGTTCATTGGCAGTCAAGACGCAAGGTAAGCGCATCGACGACACCACGGGCGGCAACACGGGTGTTGAGCCACGCGTTTCGCTGATGTACACAGAGATGGTTGAAAAGCGCGGCTACTCGCTGACGCAATTTGTTGACTTGATATCTTCGAACGCGGCGCGCATTTTAGGAATGTATCCGCGCAAAGGTGCTGTCGCAGCGGGCAGTGATGCGGATTTGGTCATCTTGGATCCTGGCCTTGCGCGTACGATTCAAAATAAAGATTTGCACGAATCAGACTACACCCCGTGGGAAGGGTACCAGGTTGGCGTATGGCCATGCTTGACGATGCTACGTGGAAAAATCATGGTTGAAGATGGACAGTTCTTTGGCAAACTGAGTGATGGCCAGTATTTGAAACGTAAGATTGCACCTGAAATTCTTGCAGGGGCTAAGCTGTAATGTCTGCAGGGCAAGCAAGCAGCTCAACGGCTGCGCTTGGCGCGCTATTACGCGAGAGTATGCAATATTGGTGTCTGAATTGGCGGGTTGAGATGGCTGCGACTGATGGTGTTCAACCCGCGGGGGCGACTAGGATTTGTTTGTATCCAGCGGCATCCGACGATTCTTCGCCCGGGTTGATCGTCCAAGCGCTCGCCGAGCCGGGTCCAATGCGTTGGCGGATCACTGCGTCACAGCCTGATCCCGTTACGCTGCGAACTGAGCATTATTGTGCCTCGGTGTTACATGTTCTTCGTACTGTCCGGCAGTTGTTGGCACCAGCCTTCAGGCCTGGCGATCGTCTCAGAATGGGCGTAGCCTCGTTAGCTGTATGACGCCACTGATTCTATTAACAGGCTTTTTGGGTAGTGGCAAAACAACGTTGTTAGCTAGTTTGTTGCGTCGTCCAGCCTTTGCGCACACTGCCGTCATTATGAATGAGTTTGGCGCCGTTGGTCTTGATCACGAGTTATTAGAGACGGGCGATGAAACCATGGTCGAACTGACAAATGGTTGCTTATGCTGTCGAGTACAAACGGATCTGGCTAAAACGCTCGCTCACCTGAGTCAGCGCAGAGCGCAAGGACAGGTGTCGTTTAATCGGGTGATCATCGAGACTTCAGGCCTAGCGGATCCTATCCCAATTATTCAGGCATTAACGAGCGATTTATTGATCGGTAGCGAATTCGCGATCGAGCGTGTCGTCACGGTGGTAGATGAATTGTGTGGTGCCCAAGCGGCCGAGCAGTATGGCGAGGCGCGTCGCCAAATCGCGATGGCTGATGTGCTTGTGCTAAGCAAGCAAGATTTAGCGAATACGGAAGACCGCGTGCGCACTGCGAAGGCCATTGATCAATTGAACCAGACTGCGCATCGCATCAGTGGCCTTGAGCTTGAGCAGGTACTGCTGCAGACTGTGCCAGCTGTTTTGGCAGAAGCGGCGGGCCACTATCGGCGACTCGGTCTTAAGACACGTGAACATTCTGGTCATGCACACGGGGCGGGACTCACTGCCGATCAGGTGTACACCTCGATCGAGCTCGTACAAAAACGGTCTCTCGCCGCGAATGTGATCCCGCTGTTTCTTGAGGCGCTGGCAACGCATGAAGGTAAGCGTTTGTTGAGGCTGAAAGGTCTCGTTCATATTGCCGAGTTGCCCGAGCGGCCGATGGTGATTCATGGCGTGCAGCATGTTTTTTATCAGCCGACGTGGTTAGAGCGATGGCCGACCCACGAACGAAGTACGCGTATTGTGCTCATTGGACATGGCTTGTCGCAAGCGTGGGCGCAGCGTTTACTCGAGGCCATCGAGGCCGAGGTTGCTGAATTCAGTATGCAGCCAAACTGAAGCTGCAGGCTTTTTGCGACTCAAAAATATTTTTTGTTCGAACGCGACTAGCGTTAGACTAAGCCTATTGCTTAAACATACACACGGAGCCTATTTCTTATGAGTGCAACCAACGCCAAACCTCGCGTCGCCCTGATCGGTACAGGCGGAACAATTTCTTCGATCGCAACCGACAGCCTGGACGTACTGGATTATCCCGATGTCAGTCGTAAAGCCCAGCCCGCTGAAATCATTGACCGCACGCCTGAACTGACTCGTTTTGCAGAAGTGGTACCTATCAATTTTCGTGAAGTGGGAAGCACGGCGATTGGCCCTACAGATTGGCTGGAACTTGTTCAACTCATCCATCAAACTGAAGCTCAAAATGGTGGCTTTGACGGCTATGTGATTTTGCATGGTACCGCAACGCTAGAAGAAACTGCATATTTCTTGAACCTGACCTTAAAAATAAAGTCGACTGTAGTCCTCGTCGGTGCGCAGCGTCCAGCAAGTGCGGTCAGTACCGATGGCCCCATGAATTTAATCGCAGCCGTGCGTACGGCCATCGATCCGTTAACGCGTGGTTTGGGTGTGTTGGTTGTATTAAACGATGAAATCCAGGCGGCGCGTGAGGTGACCAAGGTCTCCACCTATCGCTTGAACACTTTTAGAACGCCTGATTTTGGTGTGCTAGGTCAAGTGGATGGCGATCGCGTAGTGATTTATCGACACCCGGTTCGCAAGCATACGGTTGACACCGTGTTTGATGTGCAAGCGCTCAAGATTTTGCCCCGAGTCGATATCGTTTATGCCTATGGGGGAGCCGATGACGTTGCGATCGAAGCGTTTGTAGCTGCAGGCGCGCAAGGGCTGATCTCCGCGGGCCTACCCCCGGGGATCGCGCCGCCCTTGCAAAATGCTGCCTTTGAGCGGATGTGTAAACAGGGTGTTGTGGTGGTTCAGGCAAACCGCGGTGGCGCGGGGCGCGTTGCTCGACGCAAATATCTGCGCGATAAAAAAATTGTTGCGTCAGACAATCTGAATGCACAGAAGTGTCGAATTTTATTGATGCTGGCGTTGACAGTGACGCAAGATCCAGAGGTCGTGCAATCTTATTTTGATACGTACTAAAGGTGTGAGCTTCAGGCTAGGCAGGGCTCACAACAGGAGGTTTCGGCTCTTTGACGCGCAGTCTGTGCCATAAGAGCAATACGGTAAAGGCGGCGAAGACCGCATGGATGACCCATACGCCGATGACAAAGCGTAATTTTCCATGAATGATCCACCCCTGTGTGATGTTAATCAGGTTCATGTAAAGCATGGCAACTAAGCCGGCGATCAGCAAGTCACCCGAGCGCCCGATGCGTGGATTCACCGCACCGAGCGGTATCGCCATGAGGGCAAGATTAAGTGCCGCCAAGGGTAACGCCATGCGCCACATGATTTGACCGTACGAACTATTTTCTCTATCGCGAATTAATAATTCTGTCGGTCGCGATCTGCGACTTTCAAGTGTGGTCGCACGTGCCTTTTCAAGTGACTCTTCAGCATCTTTGCTTTCGATACGCACGCCAAAAGCATCAAATTCCGCAAAACGCATCTCAGAGGTTGCGGGTTTCAGATCGTAGCGATGACCAGCACCTAGTACTAAAAACCGATCACCATTTTCTTCGGTTGCAATTTGGGCAGATGCTGAGGTGATCAAGGTTAGCCAGTCAGGATCGAGCAGGCGCATAAACACCTGACCCAAAGGGTTGTCGGTCACGTTAGTCGTACCCTCGACAAAAAATACACGCGCGCCTTTTTCGGTTTCTAAAAACTGTCCTGGCGTGATTTTTGACAGGTCAGAGCGCATTTCGTAGCGCGCGCGGTACTCACCAATCTGCCGATTGGCCCAAGGGGTGGCGTAGAGCGTTAAAAAAGAAATGATGGCAGCGATCGGGATCGCGATACGTAATACGGGGTTGACCCAGTTAGCCAGAGACAGACCACTTGAGAACCACACGACCATCTCGGATTCACGATAATTACGGGTGACGGTGGTCAGTACGCCAATAAAAATAGAGACCGTCAAAATAATCGGGAGCGCTGCGATCAGGGTAAAAGTTGCCAGGCCCACTACGACGTCAGAGCCAATTCGCCCCGCCGCCGCCTCACCGAGTAAGCGTACCAGCACTACGCTAAGCCAAACCACAATCAGAGTCGACAGCACCACGCTGAAGTGATTGGCAATTTCAGAGATAACCGAACGCTTGAATAGAGACATTCACGAAATTTAGCATACCCGCCCTTTTCAGGCTCGGGATGATGGATTGCGCAAACAAGCTTTATGATGAGGTGCCAAATAATCTTCGACGCGTGATCATGAAAATATTGCTCATTAACCCAAATACGACGCAACGCATTACGGACGCGCTGGTCGCCCAGGCGCAAAAAGCGGTGGGTGCTGACGCGCAGGTGATTGGGCTCACGGCGCAGACAGGTCCAGCCATCATTCGTGGCGCCGCGGATAACTTAGTTGCCGAACGTTCAATGCTTGAAATGGCCAGTAGCCAGTATGTTGGGTATGACGCGGTTGTGTTGGGCGTCTCGATGGATACCGCGTTGCAGACAGTTCGGGCAAAGTTGCCAATCCCTGTGGTGGGTATGACCGAGGGTGGTTTATTGACCGCGTGCCTGATGGGCCAACGTCTGGGGTGTTTGACCTTGGGCTCACATATGGCACCTTTGTATGAGCAACTCTCGTCAAATTACGGTTTGACGGATCGCATCGCAAAGTGGCATGCACCCGATATCGCAGCCGCCTACGAACGTGGCCCGAATCCAGAAATTACTGATGCGCTTGTTAAAGAGTGCGACGTGTTGATCGACGACTATCAGGCAGACGTCATCGTGTTGTGTGCAGCTGTTCTTGCTGGCTATACAACGTGGCTAGCGCCCCGACTGAAGGTGCCGGTGGTTGATGCGATTGAAGCCGCCGCGCTGCAGGCGCTGAGCTTGGCGAGATTAAAAGCGCGCTGATTGTTAAGAGGCTCGTGCCCAAAGGGCCTGAGCCGCTTGCTTTGCCTCATGCCTGATTTTTTCCGCGTCCACCAGGCTCGCTGTGCCGCCTTCTACAACGACGACACCGTCGACTAGCACGAGTTCAACGTCGCGCCCTTGACCCACGTGCACGATGTTGCCTAACGGGTTGACAGCTGGCGTGAGATGCGCGCGTCTGAAGTCAAAGACCACCAAATCAGCTTGCTTACCGACGACTAAGCTGCCGATTTTTTCTTCAAGTCCCATGGCGCGTGCGCCATTGATGGTTGCCATCTGTAGCGCATCGGTAGGTTGCCAGTCTGAATCGACGGCGCCAACTTGAATTCGACCGATCGCCAACGCCCAGCGCATGACCTCAACCATGTCTGCGTGCATGTTGTCGGTTCCTAGGTCGAGATGCGCGCCCGCGGCTCTCAGTTGTGGGGTAGGCGCCATCGTGCCGCCCGTGGCGTTGCCTTTTGGAATGTGTGCGACTGTAATGGCGGCACGACCAGCACGGGCGATATCAGATTCGGTCATGTACAGGCAGTGCGCCGCCGTCAGTCGATGATTTAACAGGCCAACGTCCTCAAGGAGCTCTGCGGGCGTCATGTTTGAGCGACGGCGAATTTGTGCGACTTCTGTTTTGCTTTGAGCCAGCTGTGTTGTGACCCGTAAATCATGGCCGGCTGCATCTTGGTCGATACGCTTTAAAAAACGATCTGAACAAGTGTCTGCGGCATGGGCAGCAAGTTGCACGCCCGTACGACCGTTGTACTGGCCACGCCAGCGCTGTGCTAATTCAAGCGCTTCATTCAGCGTTTTTTCTCCGATCGCGTCGTGATGATTCCAGACGCTATCGGCGACACCCGAAAAATCAACATCGTGAATGCGACCGCAAGAGTAGACTCGCAATCCAAGCTCGGCCATCGCTTCCATGGTTAAGTCGGCGTGCACATAGGTGTCGTTGATGAGGGTGGAACCAAACTGCATCGCTTCAAGTGCGCCTAAACGCGCGAGCGCACGTGCTTCATCAGGGCTGACGTCATGGCCGTGCGGAATCCCTGGCGTATAAGCGGGTGCGAAACCTAGGTCTTCGGCTACGCCGCGCACCATCGTCAAGATGGCATGGGTGTGGACATTGACTAAACCCGGCGTGACAACGCGATCTGGTAGAGACAAGGTCCGCTTTGCTTGATAGTTCTTTGGTAAAGACGAAACTTGACCAATGTAGGTTAATTGGCTGCCTGAAATTCCGATCGCAGCATCTGTGATGAGTGGTTGTTGGGGGTCGCCTGTCAGTACTGTGAGGTCTTTCAGTAATAGATCGAAGGAGGGCGCAAGGGCAGTGTGTATTGTCATGTGTATTAGCCTTTCAAGTGCATGAGAAATTGCTTTGTTCTCTCATGTTGAGGATTTACAAAAAGATCTTTTGGCGGACCTTGTTCAACAATTGAACCGGCGTCCATGAAGATCACCCGATGTGCGACATCGCGCGCGAATTGCATTTCGTGGGTGACCACCATCATGGTCATGCCTTCCACTGAAAGCGCCTGCATCACTTCAAGTACTTCTTGCACCAGCTCGGGGTCCAGCGCTGAGGTCGGCTCGTCGAATAATAAAATTTTAGGTCGCATGGCCAACGCGCGTGCGATGGCGACCCGTTGTTGCTGTCCCCCAGACAATTGATTGGGGCGTTTGTCCATATGCGTGCCTAGATGCACGCGTTCGAGCTCTTGTGCGGCACGTGCACGCGCTTCTGATTTGGTGAGTCCTAATACTTTTTGTGGTCCGATTGCGACGTTTTCAATGGCAGAGAGATGCGCAAAGAGATTGAAGCGTTGAAATACAAAACCGATCCGTTGCCGTTGCGTGGCCAATAGGGTTTCGGGTAAACGCTGTCCATTTGGCGAGATGCCTAGGCGTTCACTATCCAATGTGATAGTTCCACCATCGGGCGTTTCTAAGTAGTTGACGCAGCGTAGTAAGGTTGTCTTGCCCGAACCCGAAGGGCCAATGAGCACCAAGGTTTCGTTGGTTTTTACGGAAAGGGATACGTCGTTCAGAACGGTACGACCCGCATACTGCTTATGTAAGTTTTCTATTCGTAAAAGGTCGGTCATCGTGGTCACCAGGTTGGAAGCTTGCGTTCTGCGTAGCGCGATAGCCAGGCCAGGGAGGTGATCAGTACATAGTAATAAAGCGCGATCAGTAAAAATATTTCAAACGGAACAAAATGTACGGCAATGATGGCTTGACCCGCGCGGGTGAGTTCGTAGACCGAGATCACCGAAAGTAGCGCCGAGCCTTTAATCAGCGTAATGAGTTCGTTGGTGATCGGCGCCAAAATGGCGCGCAGCGATTGCGGGAAGAGAATGTAAACCAGGATTTGTCCTGGACGCATACCGATGGATCGGGCCGCTTCGGTCTGCCCTTTTTCAATTGAGTTGATACCGCCGCGCACGATCTCACAAATGAAACCGCCGGCATTTAATGAAAGTGCCAAGACCCCAGCCCAATACTCATTCAAATTGATCCCAATGACGGGCAGGGCGAAATAGACCAAAAAAATTTGAATCAGTAAGGGGGTACCTCGAATGAAGTCGACGTACCCCAATATTGCCCATCTTATGGGTCGATACTGACTGAGCGACCCGAGACCCAGTACGAAACCCAGCAAGGTGCCAAACAGAATCGCCAGGCTGCAGATCTTGACCGTTGCCAGCAACCCGACAGCGAGTAGCGGCATCGATGACGCAATAATGGCCCAATCCATGATTGATTCGCCGGCCTAGTTAAAGCTCGGGATTGAGTCCGATAACGCCATCTTAAAACCAAACCACTTAACCTGTAGTTGTTCAAGCGTGCCGTCGCTGCGAAGTTTTTTGATTTCTGAATCCAGAAACTTGACGATCTCGGTATCCTCTGTACGACAGGCGATGCCAGCCCAATTGTCGGCGCCAACGCCTTTGACCATTGCATATTTTCCGGGTGCGTCTTTGAGTACCATTGCGAGTGTTGGAACTGTATTGAAGACTACGTCGGCTTTGCTTTGCGCTAGCGAAATATAGGCCGCAGGATGATCGTCAAAGATTTTTAATTCTTTGAATCCGGCGCCGCCCGCCGCTTTAAGCGCATCGTTGATTTTGGCCTGCAAGACCTGACCGGGCGACCCTAGTTTGACTGCTATGACTTTGTTGTTGAGGTCTTTAGGGGATTTGATCGTGGCTTCGTCACCGGCACGCACGAGCATTGCCTGTGAGGCCTCGGCATAGGGCAGACTGAACCCGACACGCTTGACGCGTTCGGCGGTGTAAGACATTGCGCTCATGATGATGTCGAACTTACCCGAGTAAAGCGATGGAATCACGCCAGCCCAAGCTGTATCGATCACGGTGGGTTTAACGCCCAGAGTTTTACAAAAAATATCGGCTAAGTCGATGTCATAGCCAATGATGTTGCCATCTTTGCGAAAAGTAAAAGGTGGGTATGCCGCCTCGACGCCAATCCGAAGTTCGCCTGATTTTTTGATTTGCTCAAGTGTTAGGGGCGCTGCAAGCGCACTGCGCGTGGGCAACAAAGACAACGCGCTGAGCGAACCGGCTGTTATTAAAAGTCTACGGCGGGCAGGGTGATTCACCATGATGTTCTTCCTTTTAGAGGTCGCAAGAAATATTGCACTACTACGGTGCAGCAATAAACGTGCCAGTTTTATGGGATCGAGGTGGTATTGCAAATGAATGTAGCAGAGGCGTAACTCGCTGGCTATAAAGTCTTGACAGACCTTAGGTCGATTCGGGTAAACCCTAATCGACCGCAGTTGGATACCTCCAAACATGACGCATTGTTGGACGCGCAGTCGTTCAACCGAGCAAATTTGTCGAGGCCTCTAAAATAGCCCTACTTTGCTAACTTGGGTCAA
>JBAXLV010000062.1:0-8893 GCA_037134635.1 Alcaligenaceae bacterium | reverse complement strand
ACCCACTGCATCAAGCGGATCAGTAATGTCACGTACAGACTGTGGCATACCGGCCATTTCAGCGATACCACCCGCGTTATCGGTGATGGGACCGTAGGCATCAAGCGCCACCACGATACCGGCCATCGACAACATCGATGTTGCAGCAATCGCGATACCATAAATGCCACCCAGCCAGAACGCTGCATAGATAGCGGCGCAAACAAACAACACGGGGTAAGCCGTTGACTTCATCGAAACGCCTAAGCCTGCGATGATGTTCGTACCATGACCCTGGCTTGAAGCTTGGGCAATATGTTTGACCGGTGCGTAATCTGTTCCGGTGTAGTACTCAGTAATCCAAACGAGCAAGGCAGTGAGCACTAGGCCTACAACTGTCGCGCCGAATAAGCGCATTTTGCCGCCTGTTTTAAAGCCAAAGTCTGCCAACGCGTTATCTGGCATCAGCCAGTTTGTTGCAAAGTAAAAGGCAACTAAAGAGATCACGCCTGAAATGATCAAGCCTTTGTACAGGGCTGGCATGACGTTTTTCATGCCTGGGGTTGCTTTCACAAACGAGCAACCAATGATCGAAGCAATGATCGAGATCCCACCAAGCACCAACGGATAAATCACTGCTTCGGCCGTTGCGACTTTTACCATCAGCGCGCCTAGCACCATCGTTGCAATCAATGTGACTGCGTAGGTTTCAAACAAGTCAGCAGCCATACCGGCGCAATCGCCAACGTTATCGCCAACGTTGTCAGCAATCACCGCTGGGTTGCGTGGATCATCTTCTGGGATACCCGCTTCGACCTTACCAACCAAGTCCGCGCCAACGTCAGCGCCTTTGGTAAAAATACCACCGCCAAGACGTGCAAAGATTGATATCAATGACGAGCCAAAGGCCAAACCGATTAGGGGATGCAGCGTCGCTGACAGATCAGCAGCCTTACCCACTGACATCAAATACATATAGAACAGACCAACGCCAAGCAAGCCCAAACCCACAACCAACATTCCGGTAATGGCGCCGCCCTTGAACGCAACGTTCAGCGCTTCGTTCATACCCACGGTTGCGGCCTGCGCCGTGCGCACATTGGCACGCACCGAAACGTTCATTCCGATGAAACCGCAAGCGCCTGACAACACAGCACCCACCACAAAACCCACCGCGGTCGTGTGATCGAGAAAAAGCGCAATCAAAATCGCTAGCACGACGCCCACGATACTAATGGTTTTGTATTGACGCGAAAGGTAAGCACTTGCACCTTGCTGGATCGCGTCAGCGATTTCCATCATCTTGGCGTTGCCGGTACTTTGATTAAGAATCCAGGACCTGACTACAAAGCCATATAAAACTGCGAGAACCCCGCAGCCTAGGGCGAAGTAGAGGCCCAACTGAATGTTGCTCATGCTCGAAAACTCCTAAAGTGTATTGTCTTGAATCGTTTTTTTTACGCGGCCGTCGGCCATTTGTGACACTGGAAGAACTAGCCCCGCTAGTATCTAACAAAACTTAACTCAGAGGGGCGCTTTGTTTCTTTGTTAACATTAGGGTATTCACTAATCAACCGGCAGTAAAAATCCCCATGAGTCTTGACAAAGTCAGTGCAGGCAAAAAATTGCCCGAGTCCTTTAACGTCATCATTGAGATCTCAATGAATGCCGATCCGATCAAATACGAGGTCGATAAAGAATCAGGTGCCATTTTTGTAGACCGGTTTATGGGCACTTCGATGCATTACCCATGTAACTATGGCTATATCCCTAAAACCATTGCCGGCGATGGGGATCCTGTTGATGTGTTAGTGATTACTCCCTTTCCAGTAATCCCAGGCGTAGTGGTACGCTGCCGTGCGTTGGGTGTCTTAAAAATGAAAGATGAAGCGGGCGATGATGCCAAGCTGCTGGCGGTGCCTGAAGACAAAATTTTGCCGATTTATAGCCATTGGAAGCAAGCCTCAGACATCAATCCGATGCGCCTGAATGCAATTCAACACTTTTTTGAACACTACAAAGACCTTGAGCAAGGCAAGTGGGTCAAAGTTGAAGGCTGGGGTGGGGTCGACGATGCGCACCAAGAAATCCTTGAAGGATTAGCTCGGTACGCAAAAGAAGCAAAATCACAACAATAAAGTAACCTTTACATCGATTGACGCAATAACGCCGCGTAATCCTCTGCGGTTGGGGTACGCGGATTGGTTTTGTGGCAATGATCTGCCATTGCACCTTCCGTGATCTTGCCAAACATGTCCTCGGTCACGCCCATCGCGGCAAGACCCGAGGGCAAACCAAGTCGTTGATTCATCGCTTTAATGGCTGGAGCAACCTCGGCGCCCCCGCCTAAGCCCATGGCTTGTGCCAAACGCTCAAGTTTTTTACCCTTTTGCATTGAGGCTTCACTTTGATTGAACAAAATCACTGCGGGCAAGAACATCGCATTCAAGGTGCCATGGTGTAGCCGAGGGTTTATACCGCCCAGCGAATGACTCAAACTATGAACAGCCCCCAAGCCTTTTTGAAACGACATCGCCCCCTGGGTTGAGGCGCTCATCATATGAAACCGTGCTTCGCGATCGTGCGGCTGCTTGGTAGCCCGCTCGATATGGGCCCAACCCCGCCAGAGCCCATCCAAGGCAATACCCTCGGCCGGAAAATTCAGCGCCGACGACATAAACGCCTCGCAACAATGCGTAATCGCGTCCATGCCTGTTGCAGCAGTCAGCAGGGGTGGCAAATCAAGCGTCAATTCAGGATCACAAATTGCCGACCTGGGTACAACGTAGGGCGACAAAATTCCGACCTTACGCCCATCATCCAGAATCAGCATGGCCCCTCGCCCAACTTCACTACCTGTACCTGAAGTCGTCGGAACCGCAATCACTGGGGCCGTAGCATCTGTAATCCGCGCAACGCCGCCTTCGATGGCCGCAAAGTTTTTTAACGCGCCGGTGTGCGTTGCCAGGACGGCAACCGCTTTAGCCAAATCCATGGCTGAGCCACCCCCCACAGCAATAATCCCGTCAAACTTACCTTCGCGGTAAATTTTGAGCGCATCGCGCGTCGCGGCTTCGGTTGGATTGGGCGGGGTCTGATCATAGACTGCCACAGAATCTGGGTGTTTGAGCTGTGCCAACACCTTATCGATGATTCCGACCGCACGCACGCCGGCATCCGTCACGATCATCGGACGTTTAATTCCGACACGCTCACACTCGGACTGCAGCAGCGCAATGACACCAAAGTCAAACTGGATTTGGGTAATGTAGTTAATTAAAGCCATTTCATCGCACTCCGTTATTTTTTACGTTGTTTGAACAATGATAAAACATCTCAAATGACTTAGCCCAATCGCTCAACCATGACAGACTAATGTCGTACTAAGAGTAGAATTTGCGTTCGGTTTCAGCGGAGTCAGGCAGTGACACAGACGTTTCGCATCACTCTTTTAGCCGGTTTGGCGCTTTTCGCAGCTGCGGCTTGGTTCACACCTCTTGCACAAGCCCAAGGCGGACTTCGGTTCAACCCAGGCGGCTTTGCGCCCGTTGCGCCCTATTCTACGCAGGGCTCCATCCTGGATTTAATGCCCGCGCCACAAGCCGAGACGAACGCAGAAACGACCAAACCCGAGGCCACCCCTGAAGCGGCCGCGGGGCCTTCAGCCGTCGCGCCCTCTGAGCAAGCAACAGCAACCATTCATCAAGGTTTATCCCCCGAGAGAGCCAATGCGGCAACGGGTCTTGCACCGGTCAGAGGTACGTCACCCGCCCCGTCGATGGTGGGACCAAGCGTTCCGAATGAAGCGCCCGCACCCGCCGTCGCCCCTAGCCCCTACACAACGCCCCGCAGCCCTGGCGGCGGCTTAAGAGTCAGATAAGCACCTGGCCACACTTCGCCGAATTAGATCCCTGTCGTCCACTCTGTTTGCCAGCCGAGCAACTCAGCAAGACGTGTAACGACCCATTGCGCTTCTAGTACGTTTACGCCCACATCGGCAACCGTCAGCCCTTGATAGATTCGCTCAAGCACATCGGTCTGCGTAATCCCAAGTTCCCAAAATTTAGCGGTTGCCTGCTCGGTCAACATGCTTGCCATATCTTCACAAAAATCATACCGCGCGTAGATCACCTCTTTTGTTGCGCTCGGCTTCGTGCGTCCGGGTTCAACAAACAACGCGATGAACGAGGGCGGGATCACAATCTGATTGTCATCACTCATTGCGTGCGTTTACGCAGTAAATACTTTTGCGTGCCTTGCATCACAATGACATCATTTTGGTTGCGGATTTCAGAGTGCATAGTCAGCACGCCTGTTGTGCGATTCGGGATCAGTTCGGCAACCGTTAAGCTTGAGTACAAGGTGTCGCCCACAAAAACAGGTTGCAAAAATTTGCTGCTCTGCTCAATAAACGCTTTAAGCGATTCTTCAACCATATGCGGAAACAAGCCAGCACCTGCCGCCGTTTGAATCACAACCTGAAACCCATGCGCCAACATATGCGGCATACCGTGGGCGCGACAGTATTCAAGATCATAGTGAACGGGATGGTTATCACCGCTGGCAAGCGAAAACGCAGCGAACAAGGCATCGGTCATCGTGCGCGAGGGCAAGTTAAAGCGCTCTCCAAGCTCGAAGTCTTCAAAAAATCGTTGCGCGCACATCTGGTGTTTAATCATTCTTCTCTCGCCATGGGCTGTCACCTGCATCTTGTCAGAACTTAACTCGAAAACCTCAAAGATGCCAACTGGCCCAAAAAAAGATCGCGATGATGCGTCACCTCTCGCTTAGTCAATCAAAAAATTTTGCCAAAATCCCAGCTTACGCTTAAGCTCAACGCTCTATTGGTCATAAAAGGTCTTTGCGATGTCGTCACCCCTTGAGTCCACGTCAATAACACGCACCATTCGGCTTGCCGATGGCGCAGACCTGCGCGTCTTCGAACAAGGCACTGGCACACCTCTTTTACTGATTAGTGGCTTAGGTGGTGCCGCCGGTTATTGGACGCCCTGCCTGCCAGCGCTCGCCGCGCAACACCGTGTCATTCGCCTTGATCAGCGAGGGATTGGCGCCAGCACCCGAGGCACCGCTTTTTGCAGCATCGACCAACTCGCCGACGACTGCATCGCCGTACTAGATCAACTCGCAGCTCAGTCTGCCATCATCGTGGGGCACTCGACTGGAGGCTGCATCACCCAGGCGATCGCGCTGCGTTCACCCCAACACGCCAAGGCCTGTGTGCTAACCGGCACGTGGGCCAAGCCTAATCGCTATATGCAAGAGCTTTTTAAATTACGCAAAGCTTTGCTGCGCAGCGACCCCGTTGCCTATGCCGTTTCGGCTACGTTTTTTGCACATGAGCCAAGTTGGCTCAATGCCAACTGGAACGCCTTTGAAGCGGCCCGCGCAGCCGCACCACTTAGCAAGGCGGCTCAAGATATCGTGGCAGAGCGTATCGACGCCATCATGGCCTTTGATCGCAGCAGCGAGATTGCGAAAATTACCGCGCCTGTTTTAAACATTGGGGCGCGCGACGACTTAATTGTGCCCGCCTTCTTGCAAGAAGAGATTGCCACGCTCATGCCTGCCTCAACCTTACATCTGCTCACTGACGGCGGGCACTTTTTCCCGACAACGCGGTGCACACTTTTTACAGATACGATTTTGCGCTGGCTTGCTCAAATCCGTTGAGCTGGCCAGCGCACGTGCAGCTTACGCCTGACGGCTCAAAAATGACATGAGCTCATTGGCGCAACGCGCGGCGTAACCGTCGCAAATGTTATGCCCCGCCGTATCCACGTACACCAACTCAGAGCCTTTAATACGCTGATGCATTTGCTCGTACGCATCGGCATGGCCGATCGACTCTTTGCCAGCCGCCACGATGAGCGTTGGGCATTTGATGCCCACAAGCTCTTCCATAAAATCGTGCGTACACATGTGTAGTACGAACCGCCCAATAAAGGCGGGATCATTTGAACCCGCCTGTTCAATAAACCAAGCCACCAGCGCCGGGTCTGCCGTTTCATCAAACCGTTCGTGGATTGTGTCTGATAAAAACTTTTTTAAACCGATTTGCTGGATTTTAGGAATCCAGGTGGGAGCATGACTATTTTTTAAGCCAGGTGTTGCACCATAGAGCGCCAACGTTTTTACACGCGCGGGGTACTGTAGCGCCAACTGTTGTGCAACGTAACCTCCGGCTGAATTACCCACCACATGCGCTTGATCGCAACCCAAGTGATCAAGCAAGGCCGCAGCATCATCGACTAAGTGTTGTAACGAAAACGCCTGATCAGAATGCGGGATCGTCGACTGACCGTGTCCGCGAAGATCCATACGGATGACACGGTAGTGGCGAGCAAGCTCGGGAACCCAGCTAAACCAGCGCTGCGCGTTTCCCATCGCTGCGTGCAACAAAAAAACGGTCTGAGGTTTGACCCAGGGCTGAGTGAAGTCATCAACATAGTAGGCAAGCTTGAGACCATCGCGATTAAGGTAATGTTGCATAACAGATCCTTTGTATTGAATCGATAAAAACTAATTTTTGCATTTGATGAACTGCGCGCGAACGAACGACCTTTAATTCGCTTTAATACCAGCTGTTTTAATCACCTGGCGCCATTTTTCAATTTCGGTATTCAATAATTTGGTATACGCCTCGGGCGGGCCGCCAGCGACGTCATACCCAAGCGCCGCGATCCGCTCTTTGATCGCAACATCGGCGAGCACTTGGTTCACCGCCGTATTGAATTTGGCAACAATCTCGGGCGCCATGCCAGCGGGGCCTAACATGCCCCAATGGCTACTGCAGTCGACAGTAGGCAAGCCACTTTCAACAAAGGTGGGCACATTTGGCAATGCCGCATTGCGTTGGGCGCCCGTCAGCGCTAAGGCCCTTAACCGACCGGCCTCAACGGCCTGCCGTACAGAACTAATCCCCGAATAGGTCAACGGCACCTGCCCCGCCAAGACGGCCGATAACGCTTCACCCGTCCCTTTATAAGGTACATGGGTGATGGCTACGCCCGAGGCAATATTGAATAACTCGCCAGCCATATGCGGTGAAGAACCATTACCGCCCGAACCGTACAGCAGACTTTCTGGCTTGGCTTTACCCAAGGCAATCAACTCGGCAAGCGTCTGCGCCTGCACCGAAGGATGTACCACCAAAATCACCGGTGCCACGGCCATGTGAACCAAGGGCGTCAGGTCTTTCATCGTGTTATAGGGCAGCTCAGTACGTAACCCGGGGTTCACGTAAATGGATGAGTCCACCATCATGACGGTGTAGCCGTCTGGTGCTGCCTGGACGACAATTTGAGAGCCAATAATGCTTGAGGCGCCAGGCTTGTTCTCTACCACCACCTGCTGACCGAGCACTTCAGAGAGTTTCGGCGCAATCACTCGCGCCAAAATGTCGGTACCCCCGCCTGGCGCAAAAGGGATCACCAACCGGATCGAACGTGTTGGCCACGTTTGCGCCTGCGTCCAAGCGGTCGAAAATAGCAATAACAGGGCCAAACCCGCGCGAAGCGCGGTAAAACCGCTGAAATATCTCATGTTGGATGCCTTCCTTTCAATTTAAAACAGGTCGCGGGGCTTTACTGAATGACGCCCTCTATCTGCCTACAAAGATCAAAACACATTTAATCTCTGTTGTCATCCGTCATCCTTTCTCTGATAATCAATCAATCCGCTCTTGGGGAATTGTGCGCAACACCTGCGTACACCCATTTGCGCTGCTTGGAATTGAAAAATATGATTCGTGCTGCAATCATCGGTATGGGCGTTTGGGGCCAAAATTTAGTCAACAGCGTTCAAGGCGTAAGCAAAGACATTCAATTTGTAGCCGGTGCCACACGCACACCAGCAAAGGCAGTCGAGTTTGCCGCCAAACACAATATTCGAATGCTCGACAGCTATGAGGCGGCTCTTGCTGACGCCGGGATTGACGCGGTGGTGTTGGCCACGCCGCACTCGATGCATACGGATCAAATTGTGGCAGCAGCCAAAGCCGGCAAACACGTATTTTGCGAGAAGCCACTCGGCCTCGATCACGCGAGTACCAAGCGTGCCGCTGAGGCAGCCGCTGCACACAACATCATTTTGGGTGTCGGATACAACTGGCGCTATCAGCCCGCACTACAAGAAATTCGTCGCATGATCGACGATGGTCGCCTGGGTAAAGTACTGCACATCGAAGGCAATTTTTGTGGTCCCAGTGCCTATCGGTTTCCGAAGGGTCATTGGCGCCACGCTTCTGATGAATCACCTGCCGGAGGCATGACGGGTCGTGGGGTTCATGTCATCGACGCAATGATGTACCTGGCTGGCCCAATCGATCGCGTCACCGCGCAAAGCAAGCGCCTCGCGCAAGACTTTGGCTCAGATGACACTACCTCAATGTTGCTGCATTTTGCTGGTGGCTCAACCGGCTATTTGGGCACGATCATTGCCACCGCAGAAACCTGGCGTATGCAGGTGTTTGGCTCAAATGGCTGGGTTGAAGTCGGCGATGTGAGTCACTTGCACACCTGGGATTTGACCACTTGCATGATTGATCGCAGCAATGTCACCAACAAGCAAAAGCCCGTGACCACCAGTTTCCCGGAAACAAGTACTGAACGCGCTGAGCTCGAACACTTTGCACTGTGCATCAACAAACAACAACCCCTTGTCACGCCTGAAGGTGACGCCGTACGTAATGCGGCGGTTCTTGAAGCCATTATTCGCTCTTCCACGACTCACTCCACTGTACAACTCGGGTAATTGACCCGAAGGGCTTTTATGTTTGCTTCGCTCAGATTGACGCACTCAAACGGTTGGCTCGCCCAAAATTGGGGTCGCCTGCTGCTTGGGTCACTCAGCCTCTTGTTCTTGAGCACTGCCATCGCACAAACAACGACGGGCA
>JBAXLV010000061.1:0-8945 GCA_037134635.1 Alcaligenaceae bacterium | reverse complement strand
GGCCTTCAAATAATTGCCAGGTACCCCCGTAAAATAAGGGGAATACAAGATCTCGGCTGCGTCGGCCTCAACCACCATATTTTGATACCGCTCGGGTGCCATGGATTCGTGTGTGGCAATAAATCGCGTGCCTAAATACGCAAAGTCGCAGCCTAAAGCCCGAGCCGCCAAGACGTCTTTGCCGTGCGAAATGCATCCCGACAAAATAATCGGGCCATTATAAAAATGACGAATCTCATTGACCAATGCGATCGGATTGAGGGTGCCGGCATGACCACCGGCACCGCTTGCAACCAAAATGAGTCCGTCAACACCTGCGTCAATTGCTTTGCGAGCGTGACGCGCATTGGTGACATCATGCAAGACGAGGCCTCCGTAGGGATGTACGCGATCGACTACCGTGTTTGGTGCATGTAGCGAGGTAATGAAAATAGGCACTTCGTGTTGGGCACAGATTTCAAGATCACTTTCCCAACGAGGATTTGAAGGATGCACAATGAGATTGACGCCAAACGGCGATACCACTTTCTGCGGGTGCTGCACCTTGTATTCTGCCAATCGTGTCTTGATTTCAGTTAGCCACTTTGGCAGATCTTCTTGAGGGCGGGCATTGAGTGTTGGAAATGTGCCGATCACCCCAGCAGTGCATTGCGCTACGACCAGATCTGTACCTGAGACCAAAAACATGGGCGCCCCAATGACGGGGAGGCGAGTTTGGGCTAATAAGTGTTGCAATGTCGAAAGAGTCTTCACGTACAGGCCTTGATGATGAATTAAAAATGACTCTGGCAATATTATTGCTGCAGCTTACCTTTGATAATGACGCGTTCCCACATGACGTATTCACGCGTGATGCGTTCGTTCAGTTCTTTAGCGCCCACTGCGTCGATCGTATAGCCGCCATCTTCGATCGCTTTGCGAAAAGCAGGATCACGCTTGACGATTTCAATTGCGCTTGAAAGCTTTGACACAACTTCTGTAGGAAGATTTTTGGGACCAACGACCGCCAGCCAACCCACCACTTCATAATCTGCTATACCCGCTTCGATCATGGTCGGCACATTTGGCAGACTTGGGTTTCGCTCTTTCGAGGTGACCGCCAAGGTGCGCGCTTGCCCACTTTCGACAAACACTTTGCCTGTACTGGTGATGTCGAACATGAAGGTGATCTTGCCACTAATCACGTCCATCATCGCAGGCGAGTTTCCTTTATAAGGTACGTGTAGCATTGGCGCATTGGTTGATTGAACCAAAAGCTCGGCTGACAAATGGTTTGATCCGCCAAAGCCGGCCGATGCGAACGAGACCTTGTCAGGATTTTCTTTCGCATAAGCGACCAGTTCGGCAACCGTCTTCGCAGGAATCTGCGGCCCGATCAGTAGCATATTGGTGTAATTGACGACCGCGCTTACGATGGTGAAATCCTGACGGGGATCAAAGAGTTTGGTACGCTGAACGATTGGTGAAATCGTCATTGTAGGACTGGCAATAAAGTTCAGAATGTAGCCGTCAGGTGCTGCTTTTGCAGTGACGTCTGCGCCAACCATACCACTCGCGCCGGCGCGGTTTTCGACCACGACTGATTGCTTGAGTTGTTCGCCCAAGAAGCGAGCAAACGTTCGCCCCGTGGCATCGACTGGCCCGGCGGGTGGGTAGCCGACGATGAGTTTGACGGGACGTTCGGGCCAGTTCGCTTGCGCATAGGCAAACGCGCTTAGGCAGCTTGAAACGATCAATCCACTCGCTATGCGTATTGCAAGTGTGCGGGCATGAGATAGCAGCTGTTTTGACATGGGTGTTCTCGGTATTTGCTTCAATTATCTTATTGAATCGTCGCGCCAGAATCTTTGACGGCCTTGTTCCATTTAATCAACTCGTTTTCGATCAGAGTGCCAAACACTGCGGGCGTTGAGCCAATGGTTGAGTAGCCGCTTTCTGCTAACTGACTGCGCACCTTGGGTTCGGCAGCGACTTCAGCGAAGGCCTGACTGATCCTGCTAATTGCGTTTGCAGGGGTGCCAGCAGGTGCCAGAATGCCGTACCAGACCGTGACCTCAAAGCCAGGCAGTGTTTCAGCAATTGTGGGCGTGTCGGGTAGGATTTCAACGCGCTTCAGACTGCTCACAGCGATCGCTTTAAGTTTGCCGGTCTTTACTTGTTGAAACGACGTCGAGATACTGTCAAACATAAATGAGACTTCATTGCCTAACATCGCAATAACGGCCGGACCGCTACCCTTGTAGGGGATGTGAATCATTTTTGTATCAGTCTGCGTTTTGAATAACTCAACTGAGAGATGGCTCGTGTTGCCGTTGCCAGCCGAGGCATACGACAGTTTGTCTGGATTTGCCTTGGCATAAGCGATCAACTCAGGAATCGTATTGAACGGCGAGCTTAAGGGCGCAGCCACCAGTAACGGTAGGGTCGCCACCAATGAGACGGGTGCAAAGTCTTTACGCGTGTCGTAAGGCAACTTGGGGTACAACGCATCGTTGATTGCATGCGCGGTCAATACTAGCAAAAGTGTTTGCCCATCAGGTTTGGCGCGGGCCAAGGCGCTGGTGGCAATCGTGCCGCCCGCACCTCCTTTGTAGTCCAGCACAATGGTTTGACCCAATTTTTTTTGTAATTCAGGCAGCATCGGACGTGCCAGCATGTCGGCACTTCCCCCAGGCGGATACGGAATCAGTAAAGTAATGGGTTGGCCGGAGTTTGCTTGTGCAAACACCAGACTGCTCAGGCTCAAGGCTCCTAGACCCAGTAGTCGACGCAGACCTAACATGATGTGTCTCTGAAACATTTTTTGTTCCTTTGGTAATAAGTGAGTACCGCGCGTCGGCAACGTCTTTCTACGACGCGATGCGAGAGTCACGCACTGACGAAACGTTTAGATTTTTTGTGTGCGCGGGTTAGTCTTGTTTGTATTCTGGATTGCCTTGTGCATCGCGACGAATCATCGCTAGCTTATCCGAAATTGCGAGAGGCGCCCCCGTTTTTCTTGCTAGGGTTTCTACCGTGAGTCCTTCAAGCATCGCGCGTACCAGAAACCCCGTAGGGGTGACGTCGATGACTGCAAGGTCGGTATAAATATGATTGACAACGCCTGCGGCAGTGAGTGGATATGTGCACGCTTGCATCAACTTCGGACTCTGGTCTTTTGTAACATGCTCCATCATGACGATTACTTTGCGCGCACCTACCGCTAAATCCATGGCGCCGCCAATCGCCGCAATCGCGTCAGACCCAGAAGTGAGCCAGTTGGCAAGATCACCATTTGCCGCAACTTGAAAGCCACCAAGTACCGAATAGTCGAGATGCCCGCCGCGCATCATGGAAAAAGCGATGGTGTGTTCGGTGATTGACGCGCCCGGTAATAGGACGACTGGCGTACGACTAGCATTGATAATATCCAGATCGATTTCATCGCCCGAGGCAGCGCCTCCCATTCCTAAAATTCCGTTTTCACTTTGAAGCAAAATCTCGCGATCAGTAGGCAGGTAATTGGCAACGAGGGTTGGCATGCCGATTCCCAGGTTGACAACAGAGCCGTCAGGTAAATCTTGCGCTAACAAAAAGGCGATTTCGTCGCGAGACAATGGTTGATAGGGACGATCGTCCCTTGCACGAGCCGAGGTTGAAGTGGACTTTGTCGTGCTCATCGTTCGCCTCCAGTTGCAACAACCGCTTGAACAAAAATACCGGGCGACATGACTTGTTCAGGATGGAGATCGCCCAGAGCGACGACGCGATTGACTTGTGCAATCGAATATTTGGCCGCCATGCACATGACGGGACCAAAGTTGCGTGCCGCCCAGCGATAGGTCAGGTTGCCCCAACGATCGCCCAGATGCGCACGCACGATTGCAAAGTCAGCATGCAGCGGTTGCTCAAGAATATAGCCTTTGCCATCGATGACACGTTGCTCTTTGCCTTCGGCAACCAAGGTGCCATAACCGGTTGGGGTAAAAAATGGCCCCAGACCAGCACCGGCCGCACGTAAACGCTCAGCCAGCGTACCTTGCGGCACGCATTCCAACTCGAGTTGCCCAGCGCGATACGCCGCCAGGAAGGTTTCAGAGTGGGCGGGACGCGGGTGTGAGCAGATAATCTTGCGAATGCGCTTCGCTTTGATTAAGGCGGCGATGCCAATTTCGTACGTGCCGGCATTGTTGCTGATGATGGTGAGCTCGCGCAGGCCTTTGTCCAGGATCGCATGCAAGAGTTCAAGCGGAACCCCCGCTTCTCCAAAGCCACTGGACATAATCGATGCGCCGTCTTGAATGGGCGCAATGGCTTCTTCAATCGACGTCTTTATTTTGTCAAGCATGGTTACTCCATCGTCAGCTTGGCCGCTTCGACGATTTTTCTCCAGCTAGCTTGCTCTTTGTCCATGAATGCGCCAAATTCCGCAGGCGTATTGCCTCCAGGGATACCGCCCATTTCGGCGAAGCGTTGTTGGATCTCGGGCATCTCAAGCACTTTTTTTGTGGCTTGCTGGATTTTGTTGACAATCTCTGGCGGCGTCCCAGCGGGTGCTACGAAACCGAACCATGCCGTCACAACCATATCTTTAATACCCGCTTCGGCCATCGTAGGAACATCAGGTAGTTGGGGTGAGCGTTGCTCACCCGTAATGGCTAATGCGCGAAACTGACCAGAGCGGATAAAGGGAATTGAGCTGGGCAGATTGTCGATCAGAAAGGTGACTTGTCCGCCGAGCAGTGCTGTCACGGCTGGCCCCATTCCCTTGTAGGGCACGTGCGTCAGACTTAGGCCGGTGCGCTGCGTAAACATTTCAGACGAAAGGTGAGGAGATTGTCCGGTGCCGGGCGAGCCAAACGAATAGTTAGTTTTAGGGTCGTTTTTGATTCCGTCGACAAGCTCTTTGACGGTTTTATAGGGCGACTTACTGTTCACGACTAAAATATTTGGTACCGAAATCACCAGAGTGATCGGAGCAAAGTCAGTCGATTTATACGGCAGATTTTTGTACAGACTGTAGTTGATTGCATTAGGCCCGATATTGGCAAAATCAATGGTGTAGCCATCGGGCGCTGAGCGCAACAGTGCTTGGGTACCGATGATGCCGGCCGCGCCTGCACGATTTTCAACGACGACCGTGGTGCCTAGCGCCGCACCCAGCTTTTCACTGAGCAGACGTGCTGTGATGTCGGTGGTGCCCCCGGGTGCGGCGGGCACAATCAAGGTGATGGGTTTTTCAGGCCAGGCCGCCAGCGCGGAGGTGCTAATGCCCAATGCGACGAGCGAGGATACAAAAGCTTTTAGCAAGGTTTTCATAGAGGTCTCCTGAAACATCATTTTGAATGGCTTTGTACGGATTGTAGGGGGATTTGTGCTTCTAGAACGCTGACTTCCAAAATCCGAGAACCTTGTCCGGTTACGGGCGGTAAGATGTCGAATCGAGGAGAAAACCTATGGACCTGACCTGGACTGCCGAAGAACGCGCTTTTCGCAAAGAAGTGCAAGATTTTTTAAAGGCAAAGTTGCCTGCTGACTTACGTGCTAAGGCCTTTGCCCATCACCGAGTCACCCGTGAAGACTTTGTGCGTTGGCATGGCATTTTGACTGACTACGGCTGGGGTGCGCCGAGTTGGCCAAAAGAGTATGGCGGCACAGGCTGGAGTCCGCTCGAACGGTTGATTTTTGAAATTGAATCTTTTAAGGCCGGCGCGCCGCGCTTAATTCCGTTTGGCCTGAGCATGATTGGGCCAGTGCTGATGAAATACGGTAGCCAAGCTCAAAAAGACCGTTTTTTGCCCCGCATGCTTCGACTTGAAGACTGGTGGTGTCAGGGCTATTCAGAGCCTGGCTCTGGCTCGGATCTGGCTTCACTCAAAACCCGCGCCGAGCGCGTAGGCGATCGTTACATCATTAATGGGCAAAAAACCTGGACCACGATGGCACATTTTGCCGACTGGATGTTTTGCTTGACGCGCACGGATACGGGCGCCAAAGCACAGCGCGGCATTTCAATGATTCTGATTGATATGAAGCAGCCGGGTGTCACCGTTCGGCCGATTAAAACCTTAGATGGCGGGGCAGACGTCAACGAGGTTTGGCTTGAAAACGTTGAGGCGCCACTTGAAAATCTGGTGGGTGAGGAAAATCAAGGTTGGACCTATGCCAAGTATCTATTGGGTCACGAGCGAGGTGGGATTGCGGGCATTGGTCACTGCCATCGTGAACTCGCGATCTTGAAGTCATTGGCTGATCGCACGATGGCAAGTGGTGAGTCGCTGAGTTTAAGCCCCCGCGTGCGCGACGGAATCAACCGTGCTGAAGGTCAGCTGTTAGCGCTAGAGATGATGGTCTTGCGTGTTGCTGCAGACCAAACTGACCCAGGCCCAAAAGCTTCAATCCTGAAAATACGTGGTTCTGAATTACAGATGGAGCTCGCACGTTTGCAAATGCAGGTCGCTGGCGCCGATGCGTGGCCCTATGACCCCGAGTGGATGTTTGCGGATGCTTCGTCTCATGGGCCAAGCCCCGAGTATTCGCCTGCCGCCGCTGCTGCCTACTTTGATATGCGCAAGACTGCGATTTATGGCGGTACCAACGAAGTGCAAAAAGGCATTATCGCCAAACAAATTATCGGGGTATAGAGACATGGACTTTGAATACTCGCAAGAACAGCGCATGTTGACAGATAGCTTGCGTAGACTCGTTGAGGACAATTGGTCGCGACCAAAGCGGCGCGAGCGTCAGGGCGCAGGGGTGTTAAATCTGAATGCTTGGAGTAGTTTGGTCGAGCTAGGCGTGGGCGGTTTATTGGTGCCCGAAGAGTTTGGTGGTTTCGGTGAAACGCCGGCTACGATGTTAGCGGTGCATCAAGAGCTTGGACGTGGTTTGGTCAGCGAGCCCGTGATTTCGAGTGCGGTGATTGCAGTGACGTTATTGGCGAACTGTCAGAATCAAGCACTCAAACAACAGTGGTTGACTGCGCATGCAGAGGGCGATGCGGTATTAGCTGTGGCATGGCAAGAACAAGGTGAACGCGACGCGCAACGACCACTATGCACGCGTGCAACCGCTTCCAACGACGGCTATAGCCTTGAAGGACGAAAAATTTTGGTATGGCACGGTGCCGGCGCGCAGGCGCTGATTGTGTCGGCCTTGTTGGATGGAGAGGTCGCCTTGTTTTTGGTGCCTGCAGACACGCAAGGCGTTTCAGTGCAAGACCACCCGACGTTTGATGGCGCGCGCGCAGCCACGATTAGTTTGAAAGGTGTTCAATTGACAAAGACTCAGCTCATCGCGAGCGGTGTCGCTGCAGAGCAATTATTAACGCTTGCCTTAGATTACGGGATTGTGGCGCTCTGCGCGCACGCTTGCGGGGCAATGGCGTATTTGACTGACAGTACGATTCAATACTCGAAGACGCGTAAACAGTTTGGTCAACCTCTTGCGGCATTTCAAGTGTTGCAGCATCGTTTAGGTGATATGCTGATTCAATCTGAAATGGGTTTGTCGATGACCTATGTTGCGACTAATGCGCTTGGCGAACAAGACGCGGCGAAACGCAGTCGCTTGGTTTCGATGGCTAAAGTTGAGGTCGCGGCTGCGGCGCGACTGGTGGGTGAGATGTCCGTGCAGTTACATGGCGGAATGGGAATGACCGATGAGCTTGAGGTGGGTGATTACTTCAAGCGGCTCACGTACACCGACATGCTGTTGGGCGATACAAACTATCATTTGCAACGTATGCAAGACCTCAACGCAGCTTGAAGTGAAAGCAGCTGCTCAGAGTAGATTTCATTAAAGGGTATTTGATGTCGACGACGGATTTAAGTGCGTGGCTGGGTAAAACACAAACGGTAGTAGATCGTATGGATCCTGGACACGCGGCGCGTATCGCCGTCACCCTGGGTCTGCCGATTCCCTCGCTGGGGGAGATCATCGCTCCGTTGTGGCACTGGGCATTTTTTTTAGAGACAGTGCCTATTGCACTCACGGGTACCGATGGTCACCCAGCGCGCGGTAGCTTTTTGCCGCCTGCCGACAATCGCAATCGTATGTGGGCAGGTGGTCGCGTAAGTTTTGATGGTGGTTTGGTTGTTGGAACTGAGGCGCACAAGACCTCAACCGTGACCGCCATTCAAGAAAAGAAAGGCCGCACGGGGTCGTTGTTGTTTGTGACCGTCAAGCACGACATTATGCAAAACGGCAAACTGATCGTAAGCGAAGAGCAGGATATTGTGTACCGCGAACCGAGCCCACCCAAGCTTCTCGGGACCGAGCCGGCGCCGGCGTCACAATGGAAACAGCCCGTTGATCCCAGCGCGGTGCTGCTCTTTAGATACTCAGCCGTTACGTTTAATAGTCATCGTATTCATTACGATCACCCGTACGTGACAGAAAAAGAAGGTTATCCGGGCCTGGTGATTCACGGCCCCTTGATTGCAACCTTGATGTGTCAGGCGTTTACGCAGGCCCATCCGCGTGCAACGCTTAAACACTTATCTTATCGAGGTTTGCGTCCCTTGATTGCACCCACCGCTTTCGATGTTGCTGGCACCATTGTTGCTCCCGGCGAAGCGAAGCTCTGGGCTGAACAAGACGGCACACTCGCCCACCAGGCTGAATTGAGGTTTGAAGCATGAGCGATACAAAAAAACAAGGTCCACGGCCCTTGGATGGTATTACGGTCATCAGCCTTGAGCATGCAATTGCAGCACCCTTTTGTACGCGTCAGCTCGCTGATATGGGTGCGCGTGTGATTAAAATTGAACGACCCGGCGTGGGTGACTTTGCGCGCAAGTATGACGAACGTACGCGTGGCATGGCTTCACATTTTGTCTGGACGAATCGTTCGAAAGAGAGCCTCACGCTTGACTTGAAACATGCGGATGCCGGACCGATTCTTGAGCAATTGCTGGCGCAGGCCGATGTGTTGGTTCAGAACTTGGCGCCTGGGTCCGCAGCGC
>JBAXLV010000060.1:0-8989 GCA_037134635.1 Alcaligenaceae bacterium | reverse complement strand
CTCGATGTCATCAAAGATGAATTCGACCGTCGCAATCAGCCCGAGCTCAACTCGGACCAGGCGCTCTTGTTGTTCAACATCGGCGACCGCGAACTGACCGCCGGCGAATTGCGCACCAAGGGCTACTATCTCGGCTCGAACGTCTCGTACTCAGAATGCCACTGCCCTTCGTTCTTGATCACATCAATTTGTGGCTGCTGCGTGACAACATCGATGGCCAAGACGGATGGACCATCGTTGATTGCGGAATTAGTAGTGATGACGTGAAAGCGCTTTGGGATACCATTTTTAATACGCAGCTCGAGGGCTTACCCGTCTTACGCCTGGTTGTCACCCATATGCATCCGGATCACATCGGTCTGGCCTATTGGTTATGCGAGCGCTGGAACATCCCCATGCACATCAGCATGACCGACTACATGACCGCGCAAACCTGGAGCCAGCGAAAAGGCGGCGGGGCAACGGGCGGGGAAAGCACCGCACGACATCTGATGCGCCATGGCATGATTGATCCTGACTCCATCAAGCAACTTCGTGAGCGTTCCTCGCACTATCCCGGAATGGTTCCTAGCGTGCCCGCCGCGTTTGTGCGCGTCATGCATGGCACTGAGCTAAGCATCAATGGGCATATCTGGCAAGCCATTGTGGGCTACGGTCACGCCCCAGAACATATGTCGTTCTATTGTGCAGATAAAAAAGTGTTGATCTCAGGCGATATGGTCTTGCCACGCATCTCAACCAATATCAGCGTGTTCGATTACGAGCCCATGGGCAACCCGTTGCCTCTTTATCTGAACTCGCTGGATGCCTATGCGCACCTGCCCGCCGACACCCTGGTACTGCCCTCACACGGACGCCCTTTCAAAGGGCTTCACGAGCGCATCGCACAACAACAGTCGCATCACGCGGATCGTTTGGCAGAGGTCTTTGCCGCGTGTGTTGTCCCACAATCAACCACTGATATTTTGCCCCTCATGTTCAAGCGTAAACTTGACTTGCATCAAACAACGTTTGCAATGGGCGAAGCCGCAGCACATTTACATGCCTTGTACTTTGAGGGCAAGCTTTCGCGCGAACTATGTGCGGATGGCATCATTCGGTTTACTCAACACGCCTAGACCCCGCTCTCGACTCTTATTAAGGATTTATCTTGACTACCCATCATCTCGATACCCGACTTCTTCATATCGGCGCAGCTGAGTTCGATCCTCAAACAGGTACCGCGCCGGTCAGTATCCCTGCAATTCGCACCAGCACCGTACGCTTTAAAAATCTCGAGGTACTTGACCGCGCCTTAGCCAAACGTGCTGCGGGCGAACGCGTCGTCACCTATGGCATCGCCGGGCTCGATACGCACCGTGCACTTGAAGAAGTCTTTATGCAGCTCGAAGGCGGCAGCTATTGCGTGCTAGCGCCTTCGGGGCTTGCCGCCATTAGCATTGCTTTTTTAGCGCTGCTTAAAACGGGCGATCACATGTTGGTTGCAGATTGTGTCTACGGGCCCGTTCGTACGGTTGAGCAAACCTTGTTAAGTCGTCTGGGGATTACCGTTACCTATTTTTCAAGTCAGGATCAAATTGCTGAATTGGTACAACCCAATACAAAGATGATCTACGTCGAGTCTCCCGGCTCGCTGCTCTTTGAAATGCTTGATATGCCCGCGCTCTCAGAAATCGCCCAGCGCCATAATTTGATTTTGGCGACCGATAACACCTGGGGCTCAGGATATATTTATCGCCCCTTGACCTTGGGTGCAGATGTATCGATCGTTGCAGGCACGAAATATATTGCAGGTCACTCAGATGTCATGCTCGGTGCCATTATCGTCAAAGACGATAAGCTTGCGGCACGCATTCATGCAACACAGTACGCGTTAGGAAACTCTCTGAGTGCAGACGACGCCTGGCTCTCTTTGCGCGGTGTCAAAACCATGGCGGTGCGCATGGCGCAACACGCTCGCAACACCCAAGAGGTCAGCCAATTTTTAGATTCTCGCCCTGAAGTCCTGCGGATTTTCGACCCGGCATGGCACAAAGATCCGGGCCATGCGCTGTGGAAGCGTGACTGCACTGGTGCGAATGGCATGTTATCGATTGAACTAAACTGCTCAGCGCTCGCTGCCAAGCCCTTTGTCGATGCCTTAACTTTATTTGGTATTGGTTTTTCGTGGGGCGGCTTTGAAAGTCTTGTGCAGTGGGTGAATCCGGCGGTACTCGCCAACCACGTCTACTGGCGTGGCAAAGATCACGCGCTCATCCGCTTGCACATTGGTCTCGAATCTCCGCAGGATTTGATCGAAGACCTAAAGCAAGCCTTCGGTAAAATTCGCATTTAATTTTTTAACCCTTTCAATCAAAGAATATTCAAATGACTTCACCTAAAGGTTACGTATTTGTCGAATTGGTCGTACGCGATCCCGAAAATTTTAAAGAGCACTATCAACCGCGATCAACTGCGGCCGTTGCCGCCTTTAACGGAAAGTTTCTAAGTCGTGGCGGGGAAGTTTCTATCAAGAGCGGGCCTTCAGACGATCGTCGTCGGGTCATGATTGAATTTGAAACATATGAAAAAGCACTCGCGTGGTACGACTCGCCGCTTTCACAAGAGGCAAAAACCTATCGCGACAAGTATGCGCACGTCATTACTTTTTATATTATTCAAGGCACGTAATTCAACGCACGCGTAGCGGCGACCCCTAGGGTGCCGCTATGAAATATTTATTGAGTGCGCACTTGTTTGATCAGGGTCTCGGCGACATCCAGCGTTTCTTGGTACCCGCCCGCCTCAGACGGTGAGGTTAAATAGCGGCCGGCAACCGCTACCGAGGGTGTGCCCTGTACTTTATAAGAGGTCACGAGTTGATCTGCACGGCCGCCTTTTGAAACTACACCAAACGAATCAAAGACGCTTTCAAACTTGGCACGATCAACGCCTTGTGCCGCGACCCAGGCAACAATGTCTGGTTTGGTAAATAGTCTCTTTCTCTCTTCGTGAATCGCGTTAAAAACCTTAGCATGCAAATCAAGTCGGCTCATTGCTTCAAGCGAATAAAACAATTGTTGCAACGGCTTCATGCTGGCATTAAAGGCAACAGGCACAAGTTTGACGACGACATCTGAGGGTAATTTTTTTACCCATTTTTCAAGCATCGGCTCAAGCACCGCGCAATGTGAACATGCATAAGAAAAAAACTCTAGCACCTCGGTCTTGCCGGGTTCAGTCGGCTGCGCAGGATTGACCTCAAGATATTTTGCTTTAGGCGCACCGGTCACCCCTTGTGCAAAGGGCACCGATGAAAAAAACAACGCCATCACCAACAGACTTGCCACTCGTATTAGCCATGACTGCTTCATCTGTGATTCATCCTATTTATTCAACATTTAAATTTTTTGCTTCACTGACGCACAACTGCAGTAGGGATTTTTTCTTGGCCAAGTCGTGTGCGCGTTTGATTCATATCATCAATACGGGCAAAGGGTCCGACCCTGACCCGATTAACTTGTAAACCATTTACCTCGGCTCGCTGAATTTCAACCGGCATCCCCATCAATAAAATCCGGGCACGCAATGCTTCAGCATCTTCCAGCACTCTGAACGAACCGACTTGCAAAAAATACGGCCCACTTGAAGCACTACTTGAACTACTCGCGCTCGCCGCAGGTGGTGCTGGCAATGGCTCAGCGCGTGAAGACGCACGCGGCGCTGGCGCCTGAGCACTAGGGGTCGGAGTCAAGGTCGCAATTAAGGCGCCTAACGCATCAGGCGCGGCGCCAGTCCGAGGCGAGGCGCTCTCGGCGGCCTCACCGCTTGGCTGATCAGGCGCACTCGGGGCGGTAACAGGCCCGGTATCTCGCCCCGCCAAACCTGCGTTCGGATCAGGTGCATTTCGTGGGTCGACCGCTGCCGTGCTCTCGGGCGAGCGACTTGCCTTATCGACAAAGGGCATGGGGGACTTAATGACATAGAAAGCAACGACCACCGCTGCGATCAAACCAATCAACAGACCCGCCAACACCCCATAGAGTGTGTTGCCACCAGAAGATTTTCGTTTAGCCATGAGATGATCTTACATCCGTTCTGGGGCTGAAACACCCAACAGCCCTAAGCCATTTGCAATCACTTGACGGGTTGCATCCGCTAATCGCAACCGCGCCCGCTTTAAAACAATATCATCCACCAACACCCGCTCAGCGTTATACCAACCATGAAAGTCTGCCGCACAATCCCGCAACCAAAAGGCAACGAGGTGCGGTGAAAGATCAAGTGCCGCCTGAGACACCAAGGCCGGAAACTCTGCCAACCGCTGCATTAATGCAATTTCGGTCGGCGCGACGAGGCAAGAGATTTCTGCCGTCTGTCGTTCGGCGACCGTGACCTCAGCCTGCTGCAACATCGAACAGATCCGTGCGTGGGCATACTGAATGTAATACACCGGGTTTTCTTCACTTTTTGAGCGTGCTAAGTCAACATCAAAAACGAACTCTGTATCTGCGCGGCGCTGAATCAAAAAGAAACGTACCGCGTCGCGTCCAACCCACTCAATCAGATCCTGTAAAGTGACATAGCTACCCGCACGTTTTGAAATTTTGACCTCAACACCGCCGCGCATCACTTTAACCATCTTATGCAAAATATATGCAGGGTACTCAACGGGGATGCCCATCTCTAATGCCTGCAGCCCGGCACGTACGCGCGCCACAGTGCCATGATGATCGCTACCCTGTATATTGATCGCGCGCGTAAAACCCCGCTGCCACTTGGTGACATGGTAAGCAATATCGGGCACAAAGTAGGTATAGCCGCCCTCAGACTTGCGCATCACACGGTCTTTATCGTCACCGGTGCCGAGCTCTGTCGTACGCAACCATAAGGCGCCATCGCTCTCATAGGTATGCCCTGACGCAACGAGCTGAGTCACCGTTTGCTCTACACGCCCAGAGGTATAAAGCGAACTTTCAAGGTAGTAGTGATCAAAGGCTAATCCAAAGGCCTGTAAATCGGCATCTTGCTCACGCCTGAGGTAGGCGACTGCAAAACGACGTACATTGTCGAGATCTTCTAGATCACCGCTCGCTGACGCTGGCTCACCATCGCTAGCGCTCACGGTTTTTTTCGCTAAAAAATCATTCGCGATATCGAGGATGTAATCACCCTTGTAGCCATCCGCAGGATACGCAGCGTCGTCAGGGCTTAACCCTCGACCACGCGCCTGCACACTGATAGCAAGATTATGAATTTGATTGCCAGCATCGTTGTAATAAAACTCACGACTCACTGCAAAACCGCTTGCGTCAAACAAGCGGCAAAGCGCGTCACCCAAGGCAGCCTGCCGGGCATGCCCAACATGCAACGGACCTGTGGGATTAGCCGAAACAAACTCAACCAACACCTTTTGCTCGGTGCGTGCAGCGCGACCAAAGCGCTCACCCTGCGCTGAGATCGTCTCAAGCACGGCGATGCGTGCAGCATGTGTCAAGCGCAAGTTGATGAAGCCCGGGCCTGCGAGCTCCGCACCCGCGATCAGCTTTGTTGCTTCGGGATTCGCCATCAGCGCATCAACAATCGCCTGGGCAAGCTCGCGCGGGTTACGCTTGGCGGGCTTCGCCAACTGCATGGCCACGTTAGTTGCGATGTCTCCATGTGCAGCAACCTTAGGGCGCTCAAGCAAGATTGTCGGCTGAGCCTCGGGCAAAAGGCTCGCCACGGCGGCCTGCAAACAAGAAATAAGGGTCTGGTGTTGCTCGGGCAGCATGGGCTTAAAAAACGACAGGAGGAAGTCTCAAATCATAGCCTGAAATGCACTGCATTCCAGAGTCCGGCTGCGGCCTTGCGTAACGGTGGCACCAGCACGTGTATGATTGGTTGACTGGGAGAACGACCATGCTTGTAACCTTCAGCAGTAAAGCCGGCGCTGATATTTTGATGCTATCCCAACACGCGAAGCCTCTTTTGCGGATCATGGGCAAGCTTGATGACTCTGAGCTACCAACGCGAGGGGTCTTCATGCCCGAGCACATTGAACAAAACATTGCCCAACTTGAGCAGGCGATTGCCGTGGCGCCTAAACCAACCGAAGACGACGATCGCCCGGTCGATCCGATCTCTCAGCCCGTCGGACTGCGCCAACGCGCCTTTCCGTTACTCGACTTGCTTAGGCGCGCCAAAGATCAGAATCTTCCGGTGCTTTGGGAAGCGGGTTCAGCCTGGTAAGCTTAAAAAGCTTGTTCAAATAGCGCTCGAAAGTCTGCAGTGGTCGTGTGGCGCGGGTTCCAACGGTTGTAATTCGCCTGCGCGCATAGCGTTGCCATTTCGTCGAAGGTATCTGCAGTTACGCCTACATCCCGCAAACGAGAAGGGATTGATAAGTCCGTGCACATCGCTTCAATCGCTTGGACCGCCGCCTGAGCAGCATCGAGCACCGGCCATTGCTGCACAGGTCGGCCCATTGCAATGGCAACTCGGGCAAATTTTTCTGGGTTCGCAACTAAATTAAAGCGGGCGACATGCGGCAGGCACAAGGCATTCGATAAGCCGTGCGACAAATGAAACTGTGCACCGACAAACCGCGCCATGCAATGCACATTACCTAGGCCCGTCTGTCCAAATGTCATCCCCGCAAGCGCTGAACCACAGAGCATCTTTAAGCCCGCATCGAGGTTGCCCCGATTAGCAACAAACGGCCGAATATTCGTTGCTAATAATTCAATCGCCTGTAAATTAATCGCATCGGTCATCAGGTTTGTCTGTAACGACAAATACGACTCAAAGGCGTGAACAAAGGCATCGATCCCTGAATGCGCGGCAACATGGGCCGGTACCGTACGTAACGCCAAGGGATCGAGGATCGCATAACGCGCAGGATTCAGGGCCGCGTGCCGGATCGACATCTTTAAATTTTTTTCAGTATCTGTGATGACGCAAGAGCCCGAAACCTCTGAGCCGGTTCCCGCGGTCGTTGGGATTGCAATTAAGGGTAGAGGGGGGTGCTTGAATTTATCAATTCCTTCGTAGTCGTGAATGCGTCCGCCGTTGGTTACAAGAATACCAACCGCTTTTGCGACGTCGATCGTGCTGCCCCCGCCAATAGCCAGTACAGCGCTTGCTCGGTGCGCTTGACAGCTCGCAAACGCTTTTTCAACCGTATGTGCGCTTGGATCAGGCTCAACTTCTGTGAAGACCGCAACTTCAACGCCCGCGGACTTCAAGCGCGCTTGAATCTCGGCATAAAAATCGCTTTTTAATAAGGCAGCATCCAGTGCGATAAACAAACGTTTACACGCCAGCGTTTCTAAAATATCGCTAATTTTTGCGTGTGTGCCTACGCCCATATAAATCGTACTGGGGCAAAAAAAACTTGTCAGTGTCGTTGTGCTCATAGAAATGCTTTATTAACGTTTTTATTCAGGAGTCGCACCTAAATCAATAATCACCGGGCGCCAGCGCGCAACCTCACTCGTCAACAGTGCACGAGCGCCCTCTGGCGTTTTTTGTTCGGGCGATGGATCTTCGATCCCAGCCGCCTCAAAGCGCGTGCGTAACTCGGGGGCTTGTAACGCCAACAGTAATGACTGATTAAGCTTCTTCACGACCTCTGGGGGTGTTCCCTTTGGCACCAGAATCATGTTCCAAATGTCGTACAACAAATCAGGAAAACCTGACTCGCCAGCAGACGGCACATCAGGTAACGCCGCGATACGTTTAGGGCGCAACACGACAACGCCCTTGACCATGCCTGACTTCACATATCTAACCGCCGTCGTCGTGCTTTCAACCATATAGTCTATGTGGCCTGCCATCACATCATTCACCGCTTGTCCCGCACCACGATAATTCACGCCATTTACTTTTACGCCCAGCCTGACGTTAATCAGCTGACCCCCTAACCAGGTACCAGAGCCAACGCCCGCAGCACCAAAATTTAATTTAGACGCATTTTGCTTAAGGTATGCAGCAAACTCATCTAAGCCTGTCGCCGGAAAATCTTTACGCGCCGAAATAATTTGTGGGGCATCTCCGATTGAGGCAACCGGTATAAAGTCTTTCAGCACATCGTAGGTCAAGTTTTTATATAGTGTGGCATTCACCGCTAGGGTGCCGCCATTGCCGATCAGCATGGTATAGCCATCGCCAGTTGCTCGCGCAGCACGTGTGCCGCCCACCGTTCCGCCAGCACCCGGTGTGTTTTCAACAATCACCGGTTGCCCCAGCACCTTAGTCAAACTTTCTGCAACGACCCGCGCCAACACGTCCGTCGGGCCTCCGGCAGCAAACGGCACAATCAATGTCAATGGTCGATCGGGATACGCCGCATTCGTCATCGAGCTCATACCCACTAGGATGAGTGCCGCCAATAACTGAACGATTCTTTTGTTCAACGCATCTAACATGTTGTTCCTTTTGTATAAGCCACTCAGACCAAACAAAAAAGGGCTGTATCACGCAGCCCTTTTTTTTCACCCTAGCATTCTGTTAAACGTCTAGATTCGCCGCTTGCAGCGCATGCGTTTCGATAAATGCACGGCGCGGTTCAACATGATCACCCATCAGTGTTGTGAAGATCTGATCTGCACCAATCGCATCTTCAATCTGTACACGCAACAAGCGACGCACCTTAGGATCCATCGTAGTCTCCCAAAGTTGCGACGGGTTCATCTCACCCAAGCCCTTATAGCGCTGCTTAGTGACATTACGCTCAGCCTCAGCACGCAACCACTGCATCGCTTCACGGAAATCTGCAACCATCGACTCTTTACGTTTATCGCCCTCACCGCGTGCCACCATTGCGCCCTTGCCGACCAAACCCTGGAAGGTTGCAGCAGCACGCGCCAACACGCCGTAATCTGCGCCACCGGTAAAGTCTGGATCAAGCACCGTCACACGGATATTGCCATGGTGTTTACGACGAACAATTAAACGATAACGCTCTGAGCCCTGGTGATATTCAGGCGTCACTTCAACCTGGTTGGGCAACAACGGATCTTCAAGGGCC
>JBAXLV010000059.1:0-9122 GCA_037134635.1 Alcaligenaceae bacterium | reverse complement strand
CTGCGCGATCCCATCCGAAAAAGAATTTTTAACTGGGTGATGGCATCGTTATTAATCGCGTCGATGTTGCCAGTACTCTGGTTGTAGACCGCTTTTGGCGAGAGTGTTTGCGATGAAATATATCAAAGCCCGAGGGCTGAATTTTGCTTATCTTGAACAGGGCACAGGGCCGCTTGTGCTGCTATTACATGGATTTCCGGATAACGCGTTGACCTGGAGTCATCAGATGCCTGCCCTCGCTGCGCAAGGCTATCGCGTGGTCGCTCCTTATCTGCGTGGGTACACGCCGACTGAAATCCCGCAAGGCGGGTTTTATGACAAGGCGAGTTTGGTCGCAGATGTGGCTGAGCTCATTCAGGTGTTAGGCGAGGATCAGCCCTGCTATTTAGTTGGTCAAGACTGGGGTGCGATTATTGGTTACGGCGTTTTGGCGGCGTTTCCCGAGCGGATTTCACGCGCCGTGTTGATGGCGGTGCCTCATCCTGGGCAGTCCGCCCAAAGCTTGCTGAATGCTAAGCATGTGCACCGATCGTTTCACTGGTGGTTTTTTCAATTAGCCGATTTACCAGAAAAGGCAATTTTAGAAAACGACATGGCGTTTATCGATTATCTCTGGACCTATTGGACGACCGAAGGGTATGAAGATGCGGCGCATATTCGTTCGGTGAAAGAAACGCTGAAGCAACCTGGTGTGTTGACGGCCACGCTTGCGTATTACAGGGCGATGTTTGACGAGTCTAAGGGCGATCCCGCCTTGGCTGAGCTGCGTACACGTATGATGCGTCCGATCAAAGTGCCAACCCTTGCTTTGTGTGGCGCAGATGATTTGCGTGCCGAGCTGATGCAAGATCAGTCGAAATATTTTGAAAATGAATACGACTTTAAGCTGATTGATCGCGCGGGGCATTTTTTACATCGTGAACAACCTCAGTCTGTAACGCAACAAATTATCAGTTGGTTTAAACAATGATCACTCGGGCGCTGCCTTCACTTTGGATGGCGAATATCCTGGGTATGGGGCAGGTCTGCTCTTGGGGGTCTTTGTATTACAGTTTCCCGTTGCTCGCGCAGGCAATGGGGGCAGATTTAAATTGGTCCAAATCCGAGATCTTCTTTGGCGCCACGATCAGCATGCTGGTCACTGCCGTGTTCACGTATCCCGTTGGCGTTGCAATTGATCGGGGTTATGGTCGCTGGATGATGTCCGGTGCTTCGTTGATTGCCGCTGGCATGCTGTGGTGGTGGTCTAGTGTGAGCCAACTGTTGAGTTTCTATTTTCTAAGCGCCGTCATTGGTGCCTTGCAGGCTGGGTGCTTGTATGAGCCAGCATTTGCAGTGATGGCGCGCAGGGTCGGCGCCGCCAATGCGCGCTCGCGCATTACGACAATTACCTTGTGGGGCGGTTTTGCGAGCACTGCATTTATTCCGCTTGAACAGTTTTTGCTTGATAGTATTGGCTGGCGTCAATCGTTACTTGTGTTGGCATTGATTAATCTGTTGTGGGCGGGGATTTATTTTTTGTGTATCCAACCCAAATATGATCTTGAACACACGACGGTTGCACAAGCGCGAGAAGATAACAAAGCGCGTGATCGCACGGTTGTGAAAGAGGCACTGAAAAATTCAATTTTTTGGTTGCTTTTATTAGCGCTGACGCTTTACTCGATCATGTTTACAGTTTTTATTTTTCATGCGTATCCGATCTTGCAAGAAAAAGGTTTAAGCACTGCAGATGTCGTGCAGGCGCTTATTGTATTGGGGCCCGCGCAAGTCTTTGGTCGTATTTTGATTGCGTATTTTGCACCTCGTGCACCGATGCGGATCTTGGGTTCGGTGGTCGCCTGTGTGTTTCCATTTGTTTTTGGAATTTTGGCGAGTATAGAGTTACCCGCATTTTGGCTTGTTGCGCTCTTGATTGGTTGCTATGGCTTGGCCAACGGAATTTTTACCATCGTGCGCAGTTTGGTTGTGCCCGAGATGTTAAGCCGTCATGCTTATGGTGCTTTGAACGGGTTATTGACGATCCCGACGATGATTGCTCGAGCAATTGGCCCAGTTGCGGCAGCAAGTTTGTGGATGCTGGGCGAGTCGTATCATGTCGTGTTGATCGCAGTGTGCGGCACTGCGATTTTGTTTGCGTTTGCATTTTGGGCCGCAAGTTGGGTGAGCCGACCCCGCGCGGCCTAACGCGCGCTTGAGAGGTACACCTCTCAAGCAAATACTTGCAAAACTTGGTTAGCAATGCTTATTCGGCTTTTGCGCCAGATTGCTGTACTAATTTTGCCCACATCGGCAAGTCTGCATTCACGAACGTCTGAAAATCTGCCCGACTGTTTCCAACGGGCTCAGTGCCGAAGTCGCGAAACTTGCTTTGCACTTCGGGCTGTGCGACCACCGTCGCGATATCGCTGCTGATGCGATCGAGAACGGGCGAGGGTGTACCAGTGATCGCAAAGAGCCCAAACCACGACTTGAGATTAATTTGAGGGTAACCACTTTCTGCAAAGGTCGGTACGTCTGGGGCTTGTGGATTGCGCGTGTTGCCGGTAACGGCTAAGGCCTTGAGTCGTGCGCCCTTAACTTGCGCAATGGCTTCGGGTAAGTTTGCAAACATCAACTGGATTTGCCCACCCACAAGGTCGTTGGTGGCGAGCGTGCCGCCTTTGTAGGCAACGTGGGTCATTTGCGCCCCGAGTTCTGAGTTAAACAGTTCACCGGCAAGATGTGCCGCGGTTCCTACGCCGCCCGACCCGTAGTTCAATTGTTGAGGATTTTGGCGCACGTAGTCGGCAAACTCTTTGACGTTGTTCGGTTTCAAAGAAGGATTCACCACAAGCAGCAAAGGTGCAAAGGCAAGATTGGACAAGGGCGTGAAATCTTTGGCGAAATTAAAGGACAAACCTTTGTATAGCGACGCGTTGATCGCGTGACTCGACGTCGCCATCAACAGCGTATAGCCATCGGGGGTTGCCTTCGCAGCCTCTGCGGTGCCGATGTTGCCATTGCCGCCAGGCCTATTTTCGACGATGACAGGCTGGCCCCACTTGATTGATAACTGTTGCGCGACCGTGCGCGCCACCATATCGGTTGCACCGCCCGGCGCGTAGGGCAAGATGATGCGAACTAATTTATTGGGATAGTCGGCCTGCGCAAGGCAATTGTTACCAAGGACTAGAAGTAATCCGGTTACCGCGATGTGACTGAGTGCAGCTAAGACTTTCATGAAATTCCTTTTATGTTTAACAACAAAGGGTATGTTGTAAAAACACCTATTTAATATACGGGTAAACCCTTAATTTCTTTTTATTCGACTTTGTTTTGCGAACATTAAGTTGATCTTGGTCATATTTGTTGCTTAACTGACTCAACCTTAGTCTTTCTCAGACAAGGGCTGTGTTCTTGAGTTGCGAGCACGCTTCATTAGTAGAAAACCTTTTAATTATTATTCAAAAGATGGAGATTTCTATGAGTGGACTAAACGCAGTGAAAGGTTGGGTTGGTGCGGTGACAGACTTAGGCTTGATGTTGTTGGGTCTCGCAATCGTGGCATCCATTTTGGTGGGCAATTCGCTACCGTTTTTTGGTGGTGTCGTTGCAAACCTCACAGACTTGGTTAAGGGGCTCGGTGGTAATGGGCTTGTTGGGCTAATCGTGTTGGGTATCGTGATGTGGCTGTTGTCAAAACGTTCACTTTCATAACTAGCAAGTAGCACGGAGGGGTTAATCCGTTAACCCCTCTGGAGACCGCATCATGATAAAAAAAATAATTCAAATGGGGTGGAACATCGTTGAACTGGTGTTCATGCTGATTTTGTTGTGCCTGGCCGTTGGCATTGTTCTTGGTCCAGAGCAAAGCGGGTCTTTTATTAGCGGAGTCAGCAATAACGCCTTGGCGTTTTTTCGCGAGATCCCAGCCGGCATCATACTGGCGCTTAGTATTTCCGTTGGCCTGTATTGGCTGATCAAAAAACGCGTCTAGTGACCGCATCAGCGATTGATCGGCCCAGCAGGGGCTATCGATTGCTTAAACATCCTGCCATACAAACGTACAATTTTTAGACGAAGGCGGTCTGTCGCTTGTTCGTTTGTCGTTTGTCGCTAAAATGATCCCCTGTTCCCCGCGTGAGCGGTGATCCCCAGTTTTTTTGCCTGATTAAATTGATGCAGGCTGTTCAATCTCAATGGCGTCGCCTTGATCATCCATCTCCTTTTGGGAGTCGTATTGTGAGTTCAAGATTTTTGCCCGCGTTCTTTGTGATTTTTGCACTGTTCTTTGGGTTGGCAGGTTGCAAAGACTCTGCCGATACCAGTCAGTCGCTAGACGAGTTCAAGCTATCGACGGCAAAAGAGTTGGCCGACAATAAAAAGACCCTGTTGGCGCTGCAAGAGATTTTAGGTAAAGACGTGTCGGTCTTAAATCAAAATGTCCAAAGCATTGCTGATATTCAAAAAACGCTCGACAGCTATAAGCAGTCGACTGAGAGTGTGTTGATTGAATACAAAAAGGCATTGACGGCAACACAAGAGGTGTTAGGCAAAGAAATTATCTCTTTAAACCAAAAGGTTACTGAGCTTGAAGCCGAGGTTGAAGCCTTAAGCACAAGCAAAGCGTCTTATCATTCAGCGGTATTTGATCCTAGGCGCCCTCGGGTTTACAAACGGCTCGATACAAACCTGGGTACGTTATTGGTGTCGCTTGACAGCATCGTTGCGACGACTAGTGATCTAAGAGTGACCTTGAGTATTGGCAATCCCTCGAACATGGCCTTTCATGGTTTTAAAGTCAATGCAACATGGGGCGCAGGTTTGCAAAAAGAATTTAGCCTGACTGAGACGTTAAGGCCGGCAAGCTGGAGCAAAGCTACCTTCACGATTCCCAAGACCTCGGTAAAAGATATCGAGCAACTCGAGTTTGTGATTGTGGCTGACCGTATTCACATGAGATAAGGCAGCAGCCTTAAGTGAACACGGCCATATCTTTTCTTATTCGATTTTAATAAATTTTTGTAGACATCGAATGTAGTCAGGTTTTGGGGTGGTGGGATACGAGGCCGGCCAAGAGGTATAGGCAACTTCGCCGACGTACATGTCGCCGTGACTATCGACGGCCATGCCATGGGGCGCAATAAATTGACCCACGCCGGTGCCGTGAGGCTCTTCGGCGGCGACCCGTGCTTGTAAATTGCCTGACAAGTCGTAAATGCTGACGCGCGGCCCGGTGTTGGGCATGTTTCTGTTTACGGGCAGATGTGGGCCAAGCTCACCCACATAGCAAAGTGGGCACTTGCCGCCGGTTAGGAACAGCCCGCAAGGCCGATGCATGTTGCCCCATTGTCCTTCGTACTTTCCTTTTCCATTAAAAATCTGGATGCGGTGATTTTCGCGATCGGCAACATAGACCAAACCGTTGGTGTCGCACAAAATATTGTGGGCGATGTTGAACTGACCAGGATCTGTGCCAGGTGAGCCCCATGAAAATAATAATTTTCCGTCTGGGCTGTATTTGTGTACGCGCGAATTGCCATAGCCGTCTGACACATAAATATCGCCCTCGGGGGACAGGGCGGTGTGTGTGCAGCGGTTAAATGGCTTTCCGCTCATATAGGGCGAGGCTTGGCCGGGCAAACCGATCTCAAGCAAGATTTTTCCATCGAGCGTGCACTTGCGAACCGTGTGATCACCGTCGTCGGTCAGGTAAATCGTATCGTCTGGGCCCATTTGTACGCCGTGAGCGCGTTTGAACACGCCTTCGCCCCACGAGTTTAAAAAGTTACCTTCACGATCAAACACCACCATGGGGTGCTCTCCGCGATTAAAGGCGTACACGCGATCCTGACGATCAATCCCAACCGCAGCGACGTCTCCAAATTTCCAACCTTCAGGAAGCTTGCCCCAGCCCTCGGCGACGCGATATTTAAAATTGCCTTGCCCAATGATAGTCGTCATGTTCTGTCTCTCAGGTCGATGTTGGTTTGGTTGTTGTTATTGTTTGTTTATCATAAGGCACCCTAGGCCAGATCGCCATCAATTTGTTGACGGGGTACCTGTTAGAGCCTTTTGGTGGTAGGCTCTTTTGGCAGTCTTAAAAAAACTAACAGGCAATGTTCCTGTGTGGAGACAAATCATGTTGCGTAACATCTGGCTAGGTGTCCTTCTTGTTTGTTGGTCTGTCTTGAGTCAGGCTCAACCATATCCTTCGCAGGCTTTGAGGTTTACTGTTCCCTGGCCCCCAGGGGGCGGGGTGGATACGACTGCGCGCATGATCGCCCAACCGCTTGCAACTGCGCTAGGACAGGCGGTTGTGATTGAGAACAAGCCAGGTGCGGGGGGCAATATCGGGACCGAACAGTTTGCTCGAGCAAAACCTGATGGCTATTCGATCTTGATGGGATCGCTCAGTCCGAATGCGGTGAACGTGCATCTGTATAAAAAACTTGGCTTCGATCCGCTTGCAGATTTTGAGCCAGTCATTTACGTGTCGGCTGTTCCAAACATTCTGGTCGTGCCAACAGATTCGCCGGTCAAAACGGTGCAAGACCTTGTGGCCCTTGCGAAAGCGAACCCAGGCAAACTGAACTATGGCTCGGCTGGCGTGGGATCTTCACAGCACTTGGCGGGCATTGTCTTTGCCCAGTCGACCGGTGTGGACGTTGTTCACGTACCTTATAAGGGCACCGCGCCCGCCGAAGCAGATCTGATGGCGGGTCATGTCTCATACATGCTGGACACCACTGCGTGTTTGGCTTTAATTGCGGGGGGTAAGCTTCGCGCTTTGGCGGTTGCTTCAAAAGCGCGTAACCCGGCCTTGCCCGACACGCCAACGTTTGATGAATTGGGTATACCCGGTGTGCACGCCCTGTCTTGGTATGGCGTGATGGTGCCCGCCGGCACACCCAAACCAATTATTGAACGCCTGAACACTGAGCTCAATCAGATCTTGAAATCGCCCGAACTTAAAAAGCGCATGGCTGATTTTGGTGCGGAAATTGGTGGCGGTACACCTGAAGAGTTTGGTGCATACATTGCGTCTGAAACCCAGCGCTATGAAAAAATCGTTCGGTTGGCAGGTGCTAAAGCAGAGTAATCCCCCTAGATTAATTAAAAACTGTTGAATGGAAACAAAGCATGCGTTCAGAAGCACAACCTAAAACGCTCTTCGAAAAAATTTGGTCGCGACATCGCATTCTCGAGCGTGACGATGGCCAAGAATTGATGTTCGTTGATACGCACATGATCCAGGATGGCTCCGCACCAGCGTTCGAGATGCTTAGACAGCGCAAGCTCACCGCACGCTCACCTGAACGTGCGTTTGGCACGCCAGATCATTACATCCCTACCAATAGCCGAAACTTAATGGATTTAGCTGATCCTGAAAGTCGTGCAATGGCCGAGTCGCTTGACCGGGATACGAAAGCGGCAGGTATTCAATTCGTTGGTTTGCAAGACCAACGTCAGGGTATCGTGCACGTGATCGGGCCAGAGCAAGGGTGGACGCAACCTGGTTTGTTGATGGTGTGCGGCGATAGTCACACTTCAACACATGGTGCCCTAGGCGCGCTTGCGTTTGGCATAGGCACAAGCGAAGTCGCGCACGTGGTGGCGACACAGGCGATCTGGCAGCGGCGGCCTAAAACGATGCGCATTACAGTAGATGGCACGCTCGCACCAGGCGTGTCTGGCAAAGATATCATTCTTGCCATCATTGCAAAAATTGGTGCCGCAGGCGCAGTGGGCCATGTCATCGAGTATGCGGGATCGGCTATTCGAAATCTGTCGATTGAAGGACGCTTAACGATTTGCAACATGTCGATTGAAGCGGGTGCACGTGCGGGGATGATTGCGCCCGATGAGACCACCTTTGCGTACTTAGCGGGCCGGCCGTTTTCTCCAAAGGGTGCGCAATGGGATCAGGCCTTGGCGTATTGGCGCACCCTGCCTTCAGATCCTGGGGCAAGGTTTGATCGTGAAGTCAGTTTAAATGCGCAAGACATTGAGCCCATGTTGACCTGGGGCAATAGCCCCGAGGATGCGATACCGGTGACCTCACGTATCCCTGATCCCTCGACGATTGCCGATCCGCAAAGACGCGCTGTCGTTGAGCGCATGCTGGACTACATGGGGTTAAAACCTGGAATGGCGCTCACCGACGTCTCTGTTGATCGAGTGTTTATCGGTTCTTGCACCAACAGTCGCATCGAAGATCTTAGAAGTGCGGCAGCCGTCGCAAAAGGACGCAAGGTAGCCGCAGGCGTTGAGGCCTGGGTCGTGCCAGGCTCGGGACTTGTAAAAGCGCAAGCCGAGGCCGAAGGACTCGATAAGATTTTTGTCGAGGCGGGCTTTCAATGGCGCTTTGCAGGTTGTTCGATGTGCATCGGCGTGAACGGGGATTTAGTGGCCGCGGGCAAGCGCTGCGCGGCAACTTCGAATCGTAATTTTGTCGGTCGGCAAGGGCCAGGTTCCCGAACTCATCTCATGAGTCCCGCTACGGCAGCGGCCAGCGCAATTGCGGGACATCTTGCGGATGCACGCGCGCTGCGCAGCACTTCGCTCTAACAATCCAGGATTGAACATGCAACCATTCGAACACCTTGAGGCTGTGGCGCTGCCTTTAACGCGCGCCAACATCGACACCGATCAGATTATCCCAGCGCGCTTTTTGCAGAAACCGCGCATCAATGATTTTGGTGCGTATCTTTTTCGTGATCTGCGGTTTCACAAGGACGATTCAACGCGGCCCGAGTTTGTATTAAATCAGCCAGAGTATGTGGCGGCAAAGATCGTAGTGGCGCAACGTAACTTTGGCTGCGGCTCGTCGCGCGAGCAGGCTGTATGGGCGTTGTATGACTATGGTGTGCGTGCCGTGCTTGCGCCAAGTTTTGGCGATATTTTTTATTCAAACTCGCTTAAGAATGGCTTGCTGCCGATTGTGCTGCCTGCCGAAGTCATTGATGCAATTCTAGTAACGCTCACAAATCAACCCGGTACAAAAATGACCGTCGATCTTGAACGGCAAGTCGTACATGCGCCAGGGATGGCAGAACAGTCGTTTGAGATCGCACCTTTTTCAAAGCATTGTTTGCTGACTGGAATGGATGAACTTGATTACACGTTGGCCCACGCTG
>JBAXLV010000058.1:0-9130 GCA_037134635.1 Alcaligenaceae bacterium | reverse complement strand
CGTCAAGAAATGATCAGTGAATATTAAAGCCGGTCTTTGATATATTCAAAGCCAAATATTTCTTTTAAGCGCAGTATTTGATACTTCACTCTTTCTTTGAAATTGACAGGCCATATCTCGATCGCCAACCGAAAACTTTTCGGCCACCAGATAATTGAGCAGTTTGGTCGCGGTTGCCCAGTCGCGGCTCTTGGTCGCTAGACTTTGGGGCTTGGATAAATGGTGTGAGACAGATATTCACCATTTTTATTGACCTTCACTAACACCATATCGCCGACGTTAACTACTTTTCCGGTGTATGCCTGAATATTGACATGATGCGTTACCAGAATAATGGGCGCTTTAGGTTGTTTGTCTAGTTCGCTTTTAATAAAGCGCTCTAAGTCTTGAGTTTGTTTTTTCTCCAAACTCATATCATCAAAAAAAGAGCCAAGGGATGACTCTATTTTTACAGACCCTAAATCAAGAAGGCGGGCGGTATCCGCGCATCTACACCAGGCGCTGCTAAAGACTTGAGCACTATTGATGCCTTGCTTGTGTAGCCAAGCACCGATCGCTGCGGCTTGTTTCTTTCCATAATCACCCAAATTACGTTGTGTTGAGCACTGGCCAAGGACATAGCCCACTGGGTCTCCGTAGCCAGGGGCATCGGCGTGTCTCATGAGTAGAACATGCTGCCCATCTTTCAGATCGTCCGCCAGACTTGCGTGAGCCTGCGGCGAAAAGATTACGCAGCTCAGTGTGCAAAGCAAAGTAAGAAGTTTTTGCTTCAGTTGACTCATTTGTATTTGCCTCTTTTTTAGATGAAATAAGACCGCCGCTCAGGGCGCAACGGCGTCTTCTCTAAGCGCAAGAGGCTTGTTTTGCGCGCTAAGCCACCCGCATAGCCCGTTAGGCTGCCGTTCGCACCGATGATTCGATGGCAGGGGACAACGATACTCCAGGGATTTTTCCCAATCGCCGCGCCTACGGCACGCACTGCCTGCGGTTTGTTGATTCGCGCCGCCAACTCTCCATAGCTGGTCGTCTGTCCAAAGGGAATCGACCGCAGTTCTCGCCAAACCGATTGTTGAAACTCTGTGCCCCAAGGAATTGAAAGAGGAGATTTGAATTCACGCAGAGTTCCTTCGAAATAAGATTGAATTTCGATCGCGCATTGATCCAACCATTTTTGAGACCGTACCGCTCGCCAACCGGTTATGTCAGGATGGTGTCGTTGATTCTCAAACCAGAGACCTTTAATCCCTTCATCACTGGCTGCGATGAGCATCTGACCAAGCGGTGAGCTTATATATTTATATTGAAGTGTCATTATCTGGAGTCGTTAAACCTACTTTGTCGACAAGGGCCTTTAGTTCAGTATTCATAAAATAAGTCTAACAATAAATACCGCCCCTGAATACTCCAGCGCAAACTCAAAAAATCCAGAAGCAACGCTGTAGCAGCGAGGCTGTGTTGGTTTGATTGGTTAAAAGGGACGCTGAAAACCTGTCGACCATGTGCTCGGTACTCGGGTGCACTTAATGCTTTGCAATTTCACGCACATCCGGTAAAGTAATTGCTGAAATTCAACCGACCTATTTTGGTCGTAACGATATAAAAAAAGCGGGAGACGAACATGGCAATAGTAAATCTTAGTGTCAACGGCAAATCGCACAAAGTCGAAGTTGAAGACGACACGCCCTTGCTCTATGCGCTGCGTGACAATCTCGAAATTAACGGACCCAAGTTCGGCTGTGGTCTTGGACAATGTGGTGCCTGTACGGTTATCGTGGATGGCCAGGCGATACGTTCATGTGTGACGCCCACAGTAACGATTCAGGGCAAAAGCGTCACCACGCTTGAAGGCCTGGGAAGTTCAGCAAAGCCTGGAAAGCTGCAGCAAGCCTTCATAGACGAGCAAGCTGTGCAGTGTGGCTATTGCATCAATGGCATGATCATGACTGCAAGCGCCTTTCTCGCCAAAAATAAAAACCCAACAGACGCGCAAATTAACGAAGCACTCGCAGGGAATTTATGCCGTTGTGGCACCCACCAGCGGATTGTTGCGGCGGTCAAACGCTACCTCGCTGCTGCCTGAACTGACCCACAACCTATTCATTCACAGGTGAACACATGAACGCATTCACACGACGCGAATTTTTGAAAGCCAGCGGTGCTGGTATGTTAGTGGTTAGTTTTTCGATGGGCGCCAAGCCTGCCGCCGCAAGCTATGGTCTACTTCCCCCTAAAAGTGTTGCTAAGGACGTACTGGATTCCTGGTTATCGATCGGCCGTGACGGCAAGGTGACTGTCTTTGTTGGCAAGGTTGACCTTGGCACTGGTGCGAAGACTGCGCTCTCACAAATAGCCGCTGAAGAGTTATCCGTCCCGTTTGAAAAGATTTCTATGGTGATGGGTGATACCGCTACAACGCCTGATCAATGGATCACTGGCGGCGCGTTGACGATGTCTCAAGGAGGCACTGAATTACGGATCGCTGCAGCAAATGCACGTGCCGCTTTGCTGGCGCGGGCATCTGAAAAAATGAACGTGCCCGTTTCTGAACTTAGCGTGAAAGACGGGTTGATCACCGCGGCGTCTAAACCGGGTCAAAGCCTCTCGTATGGGGATGTCATTGGCGAAGGCTTCCAACTTAAAGTTGACCCAAAGGCACCCGTAAAATCGCACAAAGAATATACGCTTGTCGGCAAATCGATTCAGCGTGTAGATATCCCTGATAAGGTCTCTGGCGAACATCTCTTTGTACATGATTTTCGTTTGCCGGGCATGCTGCATGCACGAGTGATTCGGTCACTGACCATGGGCGCGAACCTCGTGAGCTTTGATGACTCAGAGGCAAAAAAACTAAAGGGTTACGTACAAACAGTTCGCAAGGACAACTTCCTGGCGGTAGTCTGCAAAGACGAATGGTCTGCAGTGAAAGCCGCTAGGGCAGTGAAAGTGACTTGGTCTGCTGGCCGCGAAATCCCGCCTCAAGCAAAGATATACGATTACTGGCGACAGTTGCCGATCGCTAAAACCGACATCACGCAAAACGTCGGAGACATCGAAGTCGCTCTCGCAGGTGGTACTAAGCGCGTGAAAGCAACGTACAACTTTGCTGTGCAAACACATGCTTCATCAGGGCCATCTTGTGCGGTTGCAGACTTTCGCGATGGGAAAATGACCCTCTGGTCGGCGTCGCAAGCAACGCATTCTATGCAAGATGAGATTGCAACGTTAACAAAGCTGCCGAAAGATGCCATTCGCCTTGTATATCTCGACGGCTCGGGGTGTTATGGGCGTAATGGGCATGAGGACGCCACCGCTGACGCTGCATTGATTGCACAGCTCATTGGCAAACCCGTTCGTGTACAGTGGATGCGGCATGATGAAACAGCGTTAGCACCCAAGAGCCCACCAAGGTCGATGGATTTCGAGGCGAGCTTTGACGCGCAGGGTAATTTAACAGGCTGGCAAAGTGATTTTTATATCGCCTTAAACCACATTGCGGCGTTCAAGCCACTAGATTTTCCATTGCTTGCTACCGCTGAGACGGGTAATCCGCGTCCTGGTAATTGGGTGGGTTTCTTATTTCAAAACACGGCAGCACCTTATGTGCTTCCGAATATGAAGGTCACCACTAAGCATATCGAGCAAGGGATATTCCGTTCTTCGCATCTGCGTAGCCCTGGTCGTATTGAAAATAGTTTTGCCAATGAATCCTTTATGGATGAATTGGCTGCAGCTGCAAATGCTGATCCCGCTGAGTTCCGTCTCAAACACCTGTCAGACCCTAGAGCGCTTGACGTGATGAAGGCGGTGATGAAGGCCTCGAACTGGCAAACTCGCTCGGGCCCAAATCCTGCGAGTGCTCAAGGTAATATTGCGAAAGGTCGCGGAATCTCATACGTTCGCTATAACAACGCGATTACTTATGTTGCAACGGTGGCCGAAGTAGAAGTTGATCGCACTACGGGTCAGATCATAGTGACTCGCGTTTTTGTCGCACACGATTGCGGACAAATCGTCAACCCGGATGGCGTTATCAATCAGGTCGAAGGTGGCGTGATCCAAACCGTCAGCCGTACGCTGATGGAAGAAGTGAAGTGGACTGGCAATCAGGTGACGAGTGTTGATTGGGCGACCTACCCGATCTTGCGTTTCCCTGATGTTCCAAAAGTGATTACCACGCTGATTGATCGCCCTGGGCAGCCAGTGTGGGGTGCCGGCGAACAAACACCGACGACTGTGCCGGCAGCAATAGCTAACGCAGTGTATGACGCAATTGGTGTCCGAATGCGTACTATTCCGTTTACGCCGGATTCAGTCAAACTGGCAATGAGTCAAACACCGAAAGCTGCGTAGCGGTATCTGTAGCAGCGGGCAAAAAAACAGCCCTCTTCGGAGGGCTGTCTTACATCATGCCGGCGTTTTACGCCTCAACGACAATTCATGTGGTGACCGTGTGTGTCTCCTTTCCAAACGCGCCTTTGGTCGTTCATCTAATTATTTAAAGCAATGATGCTGGGTTCGGTAAATATCTTTATACCGCTTTACTTTTTAGATTCTTGGCGGCCATGCAATAACCGCCATCGTTGCCATCTATAAAATGAGTGTGCTTATCGAGTGATGCTACGAGACAAGTAAACAATGCCGTATCGGAATAATGTATGCCGTACTGAATACGGCCATTCTTATCCAGTCGATTTAAAGCCTCTTCTATTTGCTTAGCTTGGTCGCTGGTCACATCAATAACCATGCGCAAATAGTCGTCGATTTTTAGATCGTCGGTATTTTTGAGTAGCAACTCAACGTAGGTTGCCGTGATCGATGCAGGTTGATTTTTTTGTAAACGTATTAGCACCTTAAGTAGTCCAGACACAATCGCAATACGTAAATATTGTACATATCTGAGTAATTTGTTGCCTTCTTTTAAAGCCATTTCTGCCATTAAGAATTTCGGTGGCCAGGACATCGGAATATTGGCATTTTTCAACGGTCTCGAAAGGGGTGCAATTGAGTGAATGGTTTGAATAATCTCGGCATACGTGCCGAGCGTACGTTCAGGGCTATGAATTATCAAGGTCATCATGCGACCGTTTACTGAACGGATTTCGTTCCAACGGCACTCCAGCCCATCTAAAGACAGAGCAGCTGGTGCGCCGTCTCTGATGAGGTACCGACTATCAGGCGCTTTAAAGAGTTGCTCTGCGAGCAGGAGGCCGCCCCCTGAAAACATGGCGAGATGGTTGCCTGGACTTGGTCGAAATTTCGCGATTTGTACACCAGTACCGCATTCACGCAGTGAAGCGATAGGAATACAACCCACTCTGAGTTTCAGGTCTAGTCGCTCCTGAGCAAGGTTGGCGAGTTGTACTAATACTGAGGTAACGTTCGAGACGAAGTCTGGAGGCACTAAGATGACGGCACCATCGCCGCCAAATACAAAGGGGATCTCGACCCCTGCGCAGATATTTTGCACAACGGTGATGGTTGCTACGCCGGCGATATTGACGGCCTTGTAGTCACCTCGGGCGATCGCTGCGGTAGAGTTAATAACATCTGTAAATATAATGGACCAATCGGACGGAGCATCAACGTAGCTCGCGAGACGAGTGATATCTGTAACGTTTTCTATACACGGAAGTTCTTGATAGAAATACGTTGTGCTTTGGGTTTCCGGCGCGTTCACTTAAACGGCTCTCTGGTGCACGGACATTTTGTTTGAGTTGGTCATATCGTTCCCAGAAAGTTGAAGCATGACTTTTTTATTGATCTCGGGGGAATACGCAATGAATCCTCTATGTTTGGCAACTCTGCGATGCTGAATGTTAGTCGCCCCAGATGCCCCAGTTTGTCGTCGGCGGTGAGGGCTGGCGCCATGACACGGGATACTTCTTTGTGCCAACGCCTAGGCGGCTCCAAAGGTAAGCGACTGTTGTAATCACCGTGATACCCACCAGTACTGTTAGTCCAATATGGCTAAAGTTAGCATGCGCTTGAATCATTATTAGGGAATTAGCTCCTGCTGGAGGATGTACGGTACGGGTGAGAAGCAATACGCAAATCGTAAGTACGACCGCCGTGACCGATACCCAGGTTGCATCTCCGAAGACTTGAACACAAATAATTCCAATCAAACTACTAATAAGTGTCCACCAAACACGGCCCGTGGCTGCGCGGCGGGCGTTGTGGATAGCCCGAATAAGAACAAGGTTGTTCCGCCCAGTGAGGCAAGCAATAACGGACTTGTAGCTTCAGTTGCGAGCAGAGTTAATGCGATGGCGATACCGGCTCCGAGTGAGACCCAGATTAATCGAAGTGTGATAATTAACATTCGGGAATAGTAAATCTACTTTACGCACTAAGAAAGGACATATCATCACGTGCAAGCTAAGATAAGAAAAGAGTTCGAAGACGAACCCAGAGATGTTCCAGTTTCAGATAGTGCCCTCGTGTTTAATTGACCAGAGCCGCGGATGTCGGATCCTAGCCAACCAGCTTATAGAAAGCCCAAGCTAAATTTAAGATAACAAGGGTGATGAGTGTATAGAAGGTAAGCTTCATACCCATTACGCGTTTACTAAAATCTGGTGGCGGAGTATGCATGCCTTTAGCGTGAATCAAGCGTCCGATAATTAGAGAGATGCCGGGGATAGAAACCACCCACCAGGGCGCGGCATTTAATTCAAGGCAAGCAATCAAGATGATCCCAAAAGGAACATACTCCGCAAAGTTACCTTGTGCACGTATTGCTCTTTCCAGATCCTCGTGACCACCACTTCCTAGGCCGACCTTATTCTTTCTTCTCAGGCCAATAACTGCAAAAGAAAGCTTAATAAAGATGATGGTTAATACAGAGGCAATGATTGAGGTGACTATTAGCATTCAGGGCTCCCAAGAGAATTCCTAAATCATAATCAGAAAATGAAAAAATCACCCGAAGGTAGTTTTTGTTTTTTTGGTGGCCCGAGGCAGAGTCGACCGGAGCCTGAGGATGTTTGGTCTTATAGGCTATTTTTTTGCGCAAGCAGTTCTGTCAAGATCGCCACTTGCGCTGAGTACTCCTCTTGATAGCTCTCTACATCGCTAACAGCATATCCTCCATAGCCGTACGCTTTGGAATACGCAGCATACTCTGCAGCGGCTACAGCATTGCCGTTGATGGCATTCGCTAACGCATATGTCGCTGAAACGGCAGAGTGCTTGGTGCCATCAAGCGATTTAGAACCTTGGTGCTTATTGGCAATACTAAGGATGGACTCTTGAAGGTTTTCAAATTCGACTTGGATTAGCTTGCCCTCAAGGTATGACTTAAAGGCTTGATACGCAGAAAGTGCCTCATCGAGCTCCAAAAGATGATTGATGCGGGAAGCGCAAGCAAAACAAAACTCAAAGCGCGTCCTCTCCATTTCTAAAGTCGTTAAACCTACTTTATCAACAAGGGCTCTTAGCTCAATATTCATAAAATAAGTTTAACAATAAGTGCCACAAAAGCAAAAACCCCAGCGCGAACGCAGGGGTTTTTTTCAGTTTCAGATGGTGGTCCGGGGCGGAATCGACCGGGGCCTGAGGTTGTTGATCCTTACTGAAACCTTTCTCGAGACAGAGTTGCTTATGTGATATCACGTCTTGGATGTAGGATTCGCCAGAGTTCCACGTGATCATCTTTGACTTCGTAGAAGATTCGATGTGGAAAACGTTTTAGCGCCCAAGATTTGACGCCCTCGATGTCTAAGTCGAGGGCAAGACGCGGAGAACCAATGTTTGGGTGTTGTTTTAAGCGAGCGTAAGCTTCATCAATTTCAATAGCGAAATGTTCTGCGACCGTTGTGCCTGCCTGTTCGCGGTAGTAACAAATGATATCGTGGACATCTGCAATTGCGTGGCGGTGTGGAGCGATTGTCCTGGCCGTCACTTTAAAGCTCTCCTCTTGCTAGAGCGCGCAACCTTTGGAAGTATTCGGGTGTGAGAGGATCGCAAAGCGGTGAATTTTTGCCGGCCAGTAACTGCTCCCGCAGCCAGGCTCGGTCTTGCTGAATCTGAAAACTATTTGAATCGTAATCGTCGTCTATAGCATCACGGCTATAAGGCTTTGGTTCAGATATGGTATTTTTGGTGCCGGGTAGTTGAAGTGACATGGCTTTTGACTCCTAAATCGACCTTCAATTCTGAATGATTTTTAGCCGACTGTCTGTTTCGATTTGTAACTATCTAGCCTTTTGAATCAACGTTGCCGCAGATAGACGCTCGAGGTTTCGTCCGTTCAAAAGAACGTTTTCAACCTGTAAACCATGTGCTCGGTATACGAGCCTTGAATGACACGCCCACAAAAGCAAAAACCCCAGCGCGATGGCAGGGTTTTTTCAGTTTCAGATGGTGGCCCGGGGCGGAATCGAACGGGGCTAGAGGATGTTTAATCCATTATCCATCTTGGTATATCGCGGATCTGGTGTAAGACCCTCAAAACATCGACGTGGTCTTGCGTTTCTTTATACAGAAGCAAAAACGGAAATTTATTCATCGGCCAAGTGCGAACGTTGCTACGACCCAATTCATGACCTAGCCGTAAAGAGCCAGCCCTCGGGAAAGTCGTCAGAAACCTCAAGCATTGGCCGAGTTCAGTAAGAAAAGCCTCTCCAGCTTGATAGGCCTGTTGCGCTTGGTAGTGACTGAGAACATCTTTAATATCAAAATCAGCTCTAGGGTTAAGAGCGAGAGACCTTTTAGTCAAAGGTCTTTTTTGGTATGAAAGCGGTGTCTAAGAGTTGCGATGTAACTCGCGACATCGATCTCTTGCGAGGGAGATGCTTCAGCTTCTTCGATCAGTGCCCGAAGACGATCTCGATCCTGCTCTTTCTGTAAGACATGAAGAACATATTCATTGCCCGAGACAAAGCCCTGCTGAGTCGAGGCAGAGTCGACAAAAGACTGTAGTGAATCAGTTAGTTCTAAGCTCATCTTTGGCATACCCCAATGCTAGGCGTTGAAATTGAGTTTGGCAATAACCAGACGCCTTTAGAAACATCTAGTTACAAGCCCACAAAAGCAAAAACCCCAGCGCGAACGCAGGGGTTTTTTCAATTTCAGATGGTGGCCCGGGGCGGAATCGAACCACCGACACAAGGATTTTCAATCCTCTGCT
>JBAXLV010000057.1:0-9147 GCA_037134635.1 Alcaligenaceae bacterium | reverse complement strand
AGTGTGAGTGACGTTGTCGTGGTAGTTGTGCAGGGAAAGGGAGGCAAAGACCGTCTGGTGCCTTTGGGTGCAGAGGCCGCGCACTGGATCTCGCGTTACCTAGCTGAAGCGCGTCCGCAGTTGTTAGAACAAAGAACCAGTCCCGCGCTGTTTGTGACCGCGCGCGCAGCGCCAATGACGCGACAGTCGTTCTGGTTGTTGATCAAAAAATATGCAGTACTTGCGGGCATCAATGCACCACTCTCACCCCATGTACTGAGGCACGCCTTTGCAACCCACCTGCTCAATCATGGTGCAGACCTGCGTGTGGTGCAGATGTTGCTCGGGCATTCGGACATTTCAACGACGCAGATTTACACCCACGTGGCGCGTGAGCGGCTTAAAAGTCTGCATGCGCAGCATCACCCCCGGGGCTAAGCGGGCAGACTTTCAGCTAAAGTGCTGGCGCTTGTTAAACTAGTGCCCAAGGCAGCAGAACTTGCCTGGTTGCTAGCCAAATTCTCGCCGTAGCACAGTGGATAGTGCACATGCCTCCTAAGCGTGGGACACTGGTTCGATTCCAGTCGGCGGGACCACTGCACCTGAATAAAACCGTACTTTTCGTAAAGATGACCGGTTTTTCTGGATGCTTTTCGTTATGATCAGAGTCATGCTGCTGTGACGCTCGCTCACAGTCCAAAAAATTAGAACCATTCACTGTTTAACGATGACGCAGACGCACACCTCAGAAGCACCTAAGCCGCAATTACTTGATGATCCGTTTGCACTCAGAACTATCCTGATCGGTACGCTGATTGTGCTGTTAGCCATGGGCGTGCGCGCCACAATAGGTTTGTTTATCCAACCGATGGGGCTTGAACGCGGTTGGGGGCGTGAAGTGTTCTCGATGGCCTTCGCCATTCAAAATCTTGCCTGGGGGTTTGGTGCGATCGGGGCCGGCATGATGGCTGATCGTCTCGGTGCCGGCCGTACCATCGCCTTGTGTGCTGCGCTATATGCGCTAGGTTTGTTGGGTACACGATATTCGAGCAATGAATTTGAGTTGTATATGACGGCGGGTTTGCTGATTGGGTTGGGGCAGGCCGGTACAACGTTTGCGGTGATTTTGCCTGTGATCGCGCGAACGGTGCCGATCTCTTTGCGCAGCACTGCCATGGGTATTGCAAGCGCGGGTGGTTCTCTGGGACAGTTCTTGGTTGTACCAACCGGTCAATTGCTAATTGACACGCTTGACTGGACCGGAGCCTATTGGGTGTTGTCGCTTACGCTAGCAATGACATTGCCCTTGGCCTGGTTTTTGCGCGGCACCCCCGGGCTGAGCACGGGGCCTCAGCAGTCGATGTTGCAAGCGATCAGCCAAGCCCTGAGACACCCTACGTTTCATTTGATTTTTTGGGGTTACTTCGTGTGTGGTTTTCATACCGCTTTCATCACGTTGCATTTGCCCGCGTTTGTGGTTGACAAAGGGCTCAACGCCAGCACGGGCGCGATTGCGATCGGCCTCATTGGTCTATTTAATGTCTTTGGTTCCTTTACTGCGGGCAAACTCGGTGGTGTATATAGTAAAAAGAATTTATTGGCCGCCTTGTATGCCTTGCGTTCGGTGGGATTGATTTGGATTTTGGTGATGCCGACTTCACCCTGGGTGGTCTACGTCTTTGCAGGTTGGATGGGGATTTTCTGGTTAGGAACCGTCCCCTTGACGCAAGGTTTGATCGGGCATATTTACGGTTTGCGTTTTGGTGCAACGCTCATGGGCATGACCTTTCTGGGACATCAACTTGGCAGCTTTAGTGGGGTCTGGATTGGCGGACGTGTTCAAACCCTGACGGGAAGTTACGATCTTGTGTGGTGGCTTGGCATTGCGTTGTCTCTCATCGCTGCTGCCTTGTATTTGCCAGTGCGAGAAAGTCCTCTCAACCCTCAAGCCGTGATTAAGCCGGCTTAGGTAACGCGGATGCAGCCACTTTCACGCAAAGCGTCTTTTTTGGTGCGAACGGGTCTGGTTGTTTTGCTCTGTGGTGTGCTGGGCGTTGGTTTCTTGGGCTACTTCTCGGCGGGTATGCGCCTGAACTGGGAAACTATTGCCTCGATGTGCGGCTTTTAGCGCGCCCGTATGCAAAATTTGTCTGAGTTACTGGATGTCGACTATGTCGGACTTGGGCAGCTCGCCCCGCGCGACACCGTCATTATTACAGTTAATAATCGACTGGCGCGCCGAGTGATTCAAAGTCTGGCTCGCGCCCAGCTCGACCAAGCACAACGTGTTTCTCAAACGCCGAGTGTGATCCCGTGGTCCGGTTGGTTGTCGCAACAATTGGCGCGTGCGGTTTTTCAAGAAGAGTTAACGGCGCACACTTTATTGCTCGATAGTTTCGCCACGCAGACAGTATGGGCTGAGGTGATTGAGAGACTGGAAGACAAGCGTGCACTCATTGACGTGAGGCAGGCTGCTGCAAGCGCGATGCAAGCGGATCAGTTGATCGACGAATGGGATATCGAGGTGAGCCCCTCTTCGGTCAATGAAGAGTACGAGAGTTTTTTACGCTGGCGAGATGCGTACCGCACACGCTTGCACGCTCTGGATGCACTTGATCCAAATTTAGCGGTGACTCGCCTCATACAACACATCGAGGCAGGATTAGTCTTGCCGCACAATATCGTTTTGGCGGGCTTTACTGAAATTTCGCCGCGCATGGGGCGCTTGCTCGACGCGTTGTTGGCTCGCGGTGTTGAGCTAAGAATTTTGCATGAGCCTGCTCTAAAGCCGGGACGTCTTACGCGCTTGGTGTGCGCCAATACCCAAACTGAATGGTTGGCAGCTGCACACTGGGCACGCGCTCAGCTCGAGGCGAAACCAGAAGGTCGCTTCGCGATCGTTGCGATTGCGCTGGATTCACAAGCACCGTTTGCTCGTCGTATGTTGAGGCGCGTGCTGAGTAATGGACGAGGTGAGCCTGAACATACGTTTAACGTGGCCGTCGCGCGCCCCTTGGCCGGTGGGGCGGCCGGGCGTACTGCGCTAGCCTGGTTGCGCACCTTCGTATTAATGAAAGAGCAAAACGGAGGTGCTCCTGCCGAATTGAGTGCGGCGTTACTCGCCGGTCATTGTATTGGTCACGTTGCTGAAATGGGTGCGCGCGCTTTGATTGATGCGCGTTGGCGCCAAAACTATTTGGGGCACGTGAATCTTGCCACTTGGACGGCTGCGCTTTCAAAGCTTGAGCAGCTATCGCCTGCTTGGCAGCGCGCCTGGCAAGATTGGCAGACGATGTCCTCGCGTGCACCGATCCATCTGTGGTCCGGATGCTTTCGAGCCACGCTGGCAATGCTCGGTTTTCCGGGACGTGGTCAGCAAAGCTCTGCGGCCTTTCAAGTGGTCGAGGCGCTCGATAGTTTATTTGAACGTTTTGAAGCGCTCTCTGGAGTGCTTCATGTTGTCACGGCGGGTGACGCCTTAAAGCTCCTGAGTCGACTCGCGCGTAGCACCTTGTTTCAACCACAGCGCGCGGCCGACGCCCGTTTAGATGTGTTGGGCTTGCTCGAGGCCGAAGGTGGGCAGTGGGATGCAATATGGTTATTGGGTTTAACTGATGAAGTATTGCCTGCAGTCGCTAAGCCCAATCCCTTCATTCCAATTGCTGCCTTGCGTCAGGCGCAAGCGCCTCGCGCGACCCCCGAGCGTGAGCGCCAGTGGGCTGAACAAATTTTTGCGAATCTTTGCCAGACAGCGCCAAGCATCGTACTGAGCTCACCGCTATTCGAAGGCGAGCGTGCCTTGCGACCCTCTCCATTGATTAGATCGCTTGAACCTAGTGCAGATTGCTGGACACCCGTACCGCCCGTCTTGGTACCTCCGTCTATTGAGAGGGTGCGCGACGACCAAGGCCCTGAAGTCGAGCCAGATGAAAAAATTACAGGCGGCATTGGCTTGCTTGAACTTCAAGCGCGCAACCCTTTATGGGCCTTCATCCGGCATCGACTAGGCGTGAGGGGCTTGCCAGCCTATACCGAGCTCGCCTACAAAATGCAGCGCGGTCTTTTCTTGCACGGAGTCTTACAGCGCGTGTGGGAAGAGTTGCGCGACCAAGAGACCTTACACGCTGCTGTGGTGAATCAAACACTTGACGTACAGCTTGAGCGCATTGCAAGCGAAGTAGGTGGTAAAGAGTTACAGGCGTTTGGTGCAACGCTTCAACGCCTTGAAATTGAGCGGGGGGTCTCGGTTGTCCGACAGTGGCTGGCTCTAGAAGAGCAACGCCTGCCTTTCAAAGTCGTTGAGGTTGAGCAAAAGCGTCAACTTAGCCTGAACGGACTGACGCTTGATGTGCGCTTGGATCGACTAGATGTCGTCGGTGATGAGCAAGAGCATGTCATTATTGATTACAAATCAGGCGCGAGCTTGCCTAAAGTGTTGAACGATTGGAAAACGCCGCGACCTTTGAACTTACAGGTGCCTGCCTACGCGACCATGCTTGGCCTTGCCGCAGAAGCTGAGCGGCGCACACCCGAAAAGATTTCTGGTCTGGTGCTTGTGCAGTTGCACTCAAAAGAAACGGCTGTGACTGGGTTGGTCCAAAATGCAGGTCTTGGTTTATTGGGCCCCAAGACCCTTGAAGAAGCAAAATATCAAGACGAAAATTGGAAAGCGCTACTCGCCCGACTTAAGGCTGCAATCGAGACCTTGGCTGCTGAGTTTAGGTCGGGCCATGCGTTAAACGAATCTTGGCATAAAGTAGATTTAGAGCATTGCGACGTGTTGCCCTTGTTGCGCCTGTATGAAGATGAGGCAAGCGATGACTGAAAGGCAGCCGCGCGACGCAGCGATTCGACTGCAAGCCCTTGATCCGAGCCGTTCGTTTCTGGTACAGGCGCCCGCGGGTTCTGGCAAAACAGAGCTGCTCACTGATCGAATTCTTGCTTTACTAAGCACAGTTAAGCGACCTGAAGAAATCGTTGCTATTACGTTTACCCGCAAAGCTGCTGCCGAGATGCATGAACGTGTGCTTGAGAAGCTTGCCAAGGGATTAAGCGACACCCCACCATTGCTTGAGCATGAGCGTCGTAGTTGGGAAATGGCACGTCGTGCGCTCGCGCGTGATCAAGAATATGAATGGAATATTTTGCAATATCCCGCTCGTTTGACTATTCGTACGATTGACTCTTTCTGTGCTTCGCTGGTGCGCGCGATGCCTTGGATGTCCTCGATGGGGGGGGTGCCTAAAATCGCTGAGGATGCCCGGCCGCATTATCTGGCTGCCGCCAGCGCAACCCTTGAGATGGCGGGCGTGCAAGCTGAAGTCAAGCGCCTGCTGGATCATATGGACTTGGATGTGGCCGCTGCGCGTGATGCACTCGCGGACATGTTGAGTCAGCGCGATCAGTGGTTGCCTCATATGGATCGAAGCGATGATCATCAAGTTCTTGAGCAAAACTTGTGCGAAGCCATTGAGCAAGATCTTCGTCACTTACTCGAAGCCATGCCTGAAAACTGGGCGCGTGAATTAGGGTTGCTTGGTTCGATCGCAGCAAATAATGTGCTGGAGGCTGCATCAGAGAGCCCGATTGGTGCTTTACTCGATTGGGATAGCGAGCCGTTCGAGGCGACGTTTGATGACTTAGAGCGCTGGCAGGGTTTGGCCGCCTTGTTATTGACAGACAAAGGGCAACTCAGAAAGACCATTACTGTTGCTCAAGGGTTTCCCGCGGGTGCTGAATTTAACCAAGCCAAGACAGCGCTCGTGGGCTGGCTCAATGCACATCGTCCGTCTGAACACGACCGAGGTGAGCTCCCTGAGTGGCTGCGTCGCCTGGCACAAGTGACGAACATTCCTCAATATTGGTTTACGCCAGAGCAGCGCGAGATTATTGAGGCGCAGGTTGCGTGTTTGAAGCTGGCTGCGGGTCAATTGATGTTGTGTTTTATACAAGCGGGTGAGGTGGACTTTATCGAAATTGCGCGCCGAGCCGATATGGCGCTTGGTTATGCCGATGATCCGAGCGAACTTTTGCTCAAGCTTGATGCGAGTATTCAGCATTTACTCATCGACGAATTTCAGGATACGAGCCTTTCTCAGATTTCATTGATTAAGAAATTAACCTCGGGTTGGCAGCCAGACGATGGACGCAGTGTGTTCTTGGTCGGAGACCCAATGCAGTCGATTTATCGGTTTCGCAAAGCCGATGTGAGTTTGTTTATCAAAGTGCGTGACCAGGGCCTGGAAGGCCTGCCGTTGACGTGTCTGCAACTCACGGATAACTTTCGCTCTCAAGGCAAAATTGTTGAATGGGTGAATTCGACCTTTAAACCCATGTTTCCTGAAGCAGATGACCCAGAGATTGGTGCGATTTCATATGCCCCGTCAGTGGCTTTCAAGGGTGAAACAATTGCGCAGGCCGTGCAACACCATTCCTTTCTGCCTGGAGACCGACAAGCATCGCAACTGAGAGTTGTCGAGCTTGCGCGTCAGGCGCTAGAGGACTTCAGCCGACCCGAGCACAAACATCCTGTTGCAATTTTGGTGCGTGCGCGTTCGCATTTGGTAGACGTGACGCAATTACTGCAACGTGCGGGGATTCCGTGTCGGGCTGTTGAATTGGTTCCCTTGCATCAGCGTCCTTACGTCGTTGATTTGGTGCAAATCGCACGTGCATTGACCCATCCTGCAGATCGACTAGCCTGGATATCAGTCTTGCGGTCTCCCTACTGTGGATTGACGCTTGAAAGTCTGCATCGTTTGTTTGCGAACCATCGTCAGACGGTGCCAGATATTTTGCGTGCAGCGCTCGTCGCTGATCCTTCTATTGGGTTGTGCTTGGCCCAGCAGGTATTGCGTCCTGCGGAGTTTGAGCGTTTGCGTGCAACGGCGCAGATCTTGCTTGAGGCCATGATCGAAGATGATGTGCAGCCTTTTGCTGCGCGTCTCGAAGCGGTATGGAGAGCGATGGCCGGCCCCGCTTTGGCAGACTCTGATGCAGATTTGCAAGATGCAGAGAGCTTATTTGCGCTGATTGAAAGCCTTGCCCCGTATGGAGCACTTGAGATCGACGTTCTGCAAGAGCGTTTAACCAAGCTGTATGCCTCACCCGATTCGCACGTGCGTGCCGTTGAGGTGATGACTATGCACAAATGCAAGGGACTGCAGTTTGAGACGGTCATTCTTTACGGTCTGCAACGAGGTCCCGCGTCTGATGATGCGCCTTTATTGCGTTTTGAACAGGTGGGTTCGCGTCTGATGCTCGGCCCGATTAAAGCCAGAGCAAGTAAAGAGCAAGATCCAATTGCCAAGTATCTAGCCGAGCGAGAAAAACGTCGGGGCGAGTATGAGATCGATCGCTTATTGTACGTGGCAGCTACGCGTGCCAAAGAGGTTTTGCATCTTGTGGCGGATTTGAGTCTGTCCAGTAAAGTACTTGAGGTGGCCGAGCCACGTCAGGGCAGTTTGCTCAAGCGACTGTGGTCAAGTTGGGATCACAAATCAATCCCAATGATCCAAAAGCGGCCCGATCAGGACGCAAGAGCAACGCCGTTTTATCAAGCGGGCCCTTTGCTTCGCCGCGCAGAAGTTACACCCGCTACAGAGGTTGCACCTGCGGTCGCCGGTTTTAATGCAGCCTATGTGTGGCCAAGTGTTAAAACGCACGAGCGCGTTTTAGGAACCTTGACGCATGCCTGGCTGGATCATATGGGCCGAGAAGGTGTTGCGCATTGGTCAGAGGCAAAGTTGCTTGAGCAACGCAAACGAATCGAACGACAATGTATTCAAGCGGGCGTGCCAGCGCCCGAGTTGGCGGCTGCGGTGCAAGAAGTACTCGAAACTTTGCTTGCAATGTTGACGCACACACGCGGCCAATGGTTGCTGGGTCAGCTCGGCGCATATCGCGAGTGGGCATTGCTCGATGAAAGTGGAAAGGTGTCGGTATTAGATTTGGTCGTACAAGATGAGCATGGTTGGTTGGTGGTCGATTACAAAACGGGTCGACCATTGAAGGCCGAAACGCCCGCGAGCTTTGGTCAGCGCATGCTTTCGCGCTATGCAAAACAGCTACAGGGCTATTGTGAACAGGTTGGTGCGCTCGATGGCCGCGCCGTGCGTGCAGCGCTTTATTTTCCGAGAGATGACCTATGGTTTGATTTTGAGCCGCTAGCAATGGGCAAGCCCTGCTAGAATGGTGTTTGGCGGGCCCCTTCGCATGGTTCGGCGGCAAATCTGGTCAGGTCGGGAACGAAGCAGCCATAGTCGTGCAGAAACAGTGCCGAAGTCAGGCTCGCCTCTCTAGTTTTTGTTAGTGAATTTTGTCGGTGATCCGCTCATCTCATGACTTATCTGGTCCTTGCGCGCAAATGGCGTCCCCGTTCGTTTGATACCTTGGTTGGTCAAGATCACGTTGTCCGTGCGCTGACGCACGCGCTCACCACGCAACGCTTGCATCACGCCTGGTTATTTACAGGCACGCGCGGTGTCGGTAAAACAACCCTGTCACGTATTTTGGCCAAGGCACTTAATTGTGAAACCGGGATCACGGCGACGCCTTGCGGGGTCTGCCAGGCATGTACTCAGATCGATGAAGGTCGGTTTGTTGATTATTTAGAGCTTGACGCAGCATCAAACCGTGGCGTCGAAGAAATGACGCAATTGCTCGAGCAGGCGGTGTATTCACCAAGTGTCGGTCGCTTCAAGGTCTACATGATCGATGAGGTGCATATGCTGACAGGTCATGCGTTTAACGCGATGCTCAAAACGCTTGAAGAGCCGCCGGCCCATGTCAAATTCATTTTAGCGACGACCGATCCGCAAAAGATCCCCGTCACCGTCTTATCCCGCTGCCTTCAGTTCAATTTGAAACAAATGCCCGGCGAAGCGATTGTGGGCCATCTAGAGCAGGTATTGGCGGCTGAAGAAATTGCCTTTGAAGTCCCGGCCTTACGTTTATTGGGTCAGGCTGCGTCGGGCTCCATGCGAGATGCTTTATCGCTGACAGATCAGGCGATTGCCTATAGTGCTGGCAACCTGACTGAAGAAGCTGTGCGTGGGATGCTCGGTACGATCGATCAGCGGCATTTAGTACGCCTACTTGATGCGTTGCAGGCTGGGCAGGCTGCTGCAGTGCTAGAGATTGCAGATGAGCTCGCTACGCGTGGTTTGT
>JBAXLV010000056.1:0-9217 GCA_037134635.1 Alcaligenaceae bacterium | reverse complement strand
CACAAAACGCGGCGCCCTGTCGACCGATCAAACGATCTTCGTCTGCGGTTATGATCTCTAACACTAGGGTGCGCGCCTGAATTCTTTCTAAATCAGACGCTAAATCGTAGGAAAAATTCATTGAATACAGTGGCGCCGTGCTATCAAACGACTGCAACTCGTCGATCACATAGGTGCGCGTCTGTGCAAGCGTATTCAAGCGATCTGGCGCTGACGTCAGCAGCGCATCAGGCCACCATAAATCAGTTAGCCGACGTTGCAGCTTAGCCCAAGCAGCTAAAGCCTTAGATACCTCGTCTTCTTCGTGAGGCGTCGTGAAATATTCTTGTGTTCGTCCACCGATAATACGATTACGTGCTTCGTTAGACGCGATGATGGAATGACTTTGCCCCGCCAGTATCAGACGGTCTACCCGCTCTGGCCAAGTCGCGGCGAGCGCAGTACCGATCTTATTACCCGAATGAAAACCATAGACATGCGCCCGATCAAGACCATAGGCATCTAATACTTCTGTCATACATCCCGCGATCGATCGAAAATCACACTTAGCAGGTAACGGATCCGAATTGCCATGCCCAAACATATCTGGCGCGATTAACTGGAATCGATCCGCGAGCAACGGAATCAAATGATCAAACATCCGCGCCGATCTTCCCGCAGATCCCAATAACAGTAAGGGCGGCCCCTCGCCTTCAGTGCAGACATGCAGCTGGCCTAATGCGGTGTTGATATATTGCCGAGGCATACACGGATTCCTTTCATGACTTGACATCACAACAACGCGAGAACGGTAGCATGTAAGATGGCTGTTCGGCAACAATAAGCGAGAACTCTTTCGATTATTGCGCTATAACTGGTTCATAAAACAATCAATAATGATAACAAGCACTCACCGTGGGATTAACTTCTCACCAAAAGGCAACCAAATGAACCTGAAGACTTCAATGATCACGGCCCTGGTCCTGTTGGGCGCTGTGCTAGCAAGCGCCTATAGCTTCGCACAAACGCAAGCGTACCCAAACCGGCAAATTCGCATTGTGGTGCCACTGCCACCTGGCGGTAACGTGGATCTGATCGCCCGCACGATCGGACAAAAACTAACTGAGTCGATGCAGCAACAAGTCTTTATCGAAAACCGCGGAGGAGGAGGCACTACGATCGGAACCGACTTCGTGGTGAAGAGCGAGCCCGATGGCTACACCTTACTGCTGGTCAGTGCGGGCAATCTGACGACCAATCCCGGGCTCTTCAAAAAATTACCGTACGACACAATTCGTGATCTGGCACCTATCAGTCTGATCGCTCGCGTTCCACTCATCTTAATCGTGCATCCGTCACTACCGGTGCAGTCAGTCCAAGAACTGATCGCGTATGCGAAAAGTAAACCAGGCGAAATCAATGTGGCCAATGGCAGCACGGGCTCTGCCGGACACCTTGCACTCGAATTGTTTGCCATGATCTCGCAAACAAAGTTTGTCTCTATTCCCTACAAGGGCAGTGCCCCTGCCTTGGCAGATACCGTAGGCGGACACATGATGATGATGATTGATCCACTCTCTACATCGATTGCGCACATTAAATCTGGTCGGTTACGCGCACTGGCATTGACTGGCACCGAGCGTTCAGCACTTTTACCCGACATACCCACGATTTCTGAGTCGGGCTTACCCGGCTACGAAGCCAGCGTTTACATTAACTTATTAGCGCCGGCGGCAACACCCAAACATGTGATAACTAAGTTGTCTGCTGAGGTCATGCGCATCACACAAGATCCTGCTAACCGCAAAAAGTTTTCTGAACAGGGAATCGAATTAATTAGCAGCACACCAGAAGAGGCGGCAGTCTTTATACGAGCAGATATTGAAAAATGGACCAAAGTGATTAAAGAAGCGGGCATCACGCCTGAATAAAACGGATCCTATTTAGACTAATCAACATCGCGATCGATCGTTAGGTTCAACTGGTAAACTTTGATCAGTAAACTAACTCATAAAAATTTTAAAGGTGACAGCATCATGAAAATCGGACGTTACCGTGGTACGGACGGCGCTGAGCGACTTGGGGTCGCAGCGACTCAATCAGGTGAACTCAAGGTACTTGATTTGCAAGCAGCTGCGGATGCCCATGGGCAATACAAAACGTTTCCGCGCACGATGGATTCTTTTATGGCGGCCGGCGCGCGCGGTTTGCAAGAGGGCTACCAAATTATCGAGTGGGCCACGCGCCAGGGTGGTTCGAGTTTATGGATGGCTGAAGCGACGACGTCCTGGATGATCCCCTTGAATGTGCGTAACTGCATTGCTGGAGGCCGCAACTTCGCCGCGCATCGCGCTGAAACACTCGAGTACTGGACCAAACAAGGTGCAAAACTGCATAGCGAAATTCCGATGGGGTTCATCAAGCTTGCGAGCAGCATGGTGCCAACGCGCTCAACAGTGCACAGACCCGAAAACTGCCAGTGGTTTGACTATGAAGTTGAGGCGACCGCTGTGATTGGTTCGGCCGCTACGAATGTGAATGAAGAAGATGGCCTGAAGGCGATTTTTGGTTACACAATCTTGAACGATTTATCTGCGCGTGAGATGCAGCGTAAAGAAATGGCGAATCAATCGATTCTGTTGGGTAAGAACTACCCTGAGCTTGGGCCTCTCGGGCCATGGATTTTGACTGCCGATGAAGTGCCAGATCCCTCTCAGCTAACAGTCAAACTAACCGTCAACGGTGAAGTGCGTCAAGAAGCAAGCTGTACCGACTTGATCTTTTCGTTTCCAGCCTTGGTCTCGCATTGGTCAAAACTTGGCTTAGATCGAGGCGATTTAATTACAGTTGGATCGCCCGAAGGCGTTGCCATTGGTCGCCCAGATCCGATGGCCTTTTACCTGCAGTCAGGAGATATCGTACGGGCCGAAGTCGCTCAAATTGGCGTACTCGAAACCTACATCGCCTAGCGCGTGCTCACGATACGATCGGGCAACTAAAAATGGATTGAAAGTCACTTGGCTTTCAATCCATTTTTTATAAACCTTGTTTTTGCAAGGTCTCGATGATGGGGTTCCATTTTTTGCTTTCTGATTCCATGAAGGCTCTGAAGCTTTCCGGAGTACCGCCCGCAATATTCAAGCCCATGCCAGTAAATCGTTCGATTAAATCAGGCGCCCGTAAAGCGTCGTTCACGGACTGGTTCAACCGTTTAACAACGGCATCCGATGTTTTTGCAGGTGCGATCACGCCCGCCCAAGGAAACGAAGCGTAACCCGGAACGCCAGCCTCTTCGATCGTTGGCCAGTCTGGAAATGCTTTCAAGCGCGTATCTGTCGTAATACCAAGCGCACGCAGGCGACCACTTTGAATGAACGCAACGCCGGCCTGAGGCACATCAAACAATAAGTCGATTCGCCCACCTACCAGGTCTTGCAACGCTGGGGCACCACCCTTGTAGGGCACGTTGGTCATTCGAACTTTAGCCATATCCTGAAACAGCGCTGCACCCAGATAATTTGACGTGCCGACGCCTGACGAACCAAACGTCAACTTATTGGGATTCGCTTGCGCGTATTGAATTAACTCTTTGATGCTCTTGATTGGCAAATCATCACGGATTAAAAGAACATGCGCAACTTTAACGACTAACGCAACAGGCGCAAAATCTTTTAACGGCTGATAGCGAGACTCAGTGAAGTAATACGGCGCCGTTAAAAAGGCTGAGATCACGCATAAAAGCGTGTAGCCATCCGGCGCAGCACTCGCGACATAGTTAGAAGCTACGGTTGTGCCCGCGCCTGGCTTGGTCTCGACGATCACGGATTGGCCGAGTGATATTTGCATTTTGTCTGCGAGCTGGCGGCAGATCACTTCTGTCGCCCCGGGTGACGGCACAAGCAAGCGGATTGGTTTAGTCGGAAAAGTATCCGCACGACAGCTGCCCGCTAGACCAACAGTCAATACGAAGATGCTTATGCACCAGTTCATCAGGTTTATCTTTTTTTTCTGATTCATCGTCATCTCTATATAAATAATGAGGGCCAACGTTATACGTTATGTAGCTCTCTGACGGCACACCAACGCATCACTCTAGGGTGCGGATCGTTGTACGGAGTCGAACGATGCATGGTCCAACGATCATCCCAAATTGCAAGATCATTCGCTTCCCATTCAAGGTGATAGACAAACTGAGGCTGTGTTGCGTGTGCAGTGAGTTCATCTATCAAGGCTCGACCTTTTTCTAAGGGCCAGCCAATCACATGTGAGGCGTGCGAGGCGAGATATAAAGATTTTCGTCCTGAAACCGGATGTTGGCGTACCAAAGGATGCACGACGGCCGGACGGCTAGCTAAGGTCTCTGCACTGAAGTCACTCATATTGAGTCCCATCTTTTGGCGCGACCAATAAATACTGTGCTCAACCATCAGGCCTTCTAGTTCAATTTGGCGTTGTTTCGGTAAGGCTTCCCAAGCGGCACACATGTCAGCATATTCGGTTCTGGGTGGTTTTGGAGGCAACACCCGTGCGTGCAACGCCGTCAAGCGGATTGGAGGCTGATTTTGAGAGCCATCCGTATGCCAAAGCAAATTACCCAGCAAGTACATGCCGCGTACGCTGTCAGCAGGGATCGGTTGACCGTCTGAATCGACTGTCGCGATATCGTAAAAGTGAGGGTGGCCCGTTGCAAGCTCTTTCAGTGTAGCCACAACAGGCGGGCCAAATTTCTCAATGAATGCTTGCTGTTGATCATCGCCTATTTGCTGGTTACGCAAAATCAATAACCCGTACTTGGCTAAGGCCTGTTCAAGCGCTTGGGCCTCTTGCGTGCCCATCGGCGTACGCAGATCAAGCCCAGTGACCGACGCAACAAACGTTTTTCCTTCTTGCTGAAACGCTAATGACATGCGTTACTCCGACTTTGAAGAATGATCAAACCAAAGCAGCGAACGATCAATGTCTTTAAGTGCCGGGCATCCCGAAAAGGCCATCACGCGATCTAATTCTTCGCGCAAGATATCCAGTGCACGAAACGCGCCCGCTTCTCCGGCGGCTGTGACACCCCACAGCGGAGCGCGACCAGCAAAAACGCCTTTTGCGCCGAGTGCAAGCGCCTTGAAGATATCGCTTCCACTTCGAATCCCACTATCCAAAAGTACGTCTGCACGACCATTGACGCGTTCGACAATATCTGGAAGTGCATCGATTGGAGCAATCGCCATATCCAGATTACGACCACCGTGGTTCGACACCACAATTGCGTCAGCACCACATTCGAGTGCACGCTGCGCATCGTCGGGATGCAAAACGCCTTTAACCATCAAGCTGCCACTCCAGCGCTTGCGCAACTCTTTTAAGTCGGCCCAATTCAGCGAGTCACTTTTAGGTAAGCTAACCTGTTGACCTGGTTTACGTTGCATCAGCCTTTGACGATACTGATCCGGATAGTTTTCAAGCGCGGGGATACCCGAGCGCAACAAATATTTTAGAAACACCGATACAAACCATGTCGGGTGACGAGCAACATCAAACATATTGCCGCGCGTGATCTGCATCGGCAAAGTGAAACCATTACGACGGTTGTACTCTCGGTTGGGCGAGACTGCCGTGTCTACAGTCACAAGCAGCGCTTCATAACCAGCCGCTTTGACGCGATCAATCAGTTGATACGATACCTCGCGATCAGGCCACATATATAACTGAAACCAGAGTCGTCCACCTGCTTCTGCCGCCACGCGTTCCATTGAGGTAATCGAAGCGGTCGATAACGTAAAAGGTATACCCAGTTTGGCCGCGGCACGCGCAATCGAGATTTCGCCATCAAACGACAAAAGTCCTGCAGCGCCCGTTGGCGCAACGGCTAACGGCATCGAAGTACTTTGCCCAGCCATCGTCGTTTGTAGCAACCGGGTTGATACGTCGACGAGTACTTTCGGACGCACGCAAATACGTTCAAAACCCGTACGATTTCGTTTGAGCGCTAATTCATCTTCACTACCACGGTCAACAAATTCGAATAAGCCTTTAGGCAATATCTTTTTTGCAACCGCACGCAGATCTGCAATGGTGTAAGCATCTTGAGGGTTAAAGCTCATTGTCGTCCTTTGAACAACCGTTCATGTCTAGAGCGTGTCGGGCGCGAAACCGACGCCAACTGCCATCGGACCGCACCGAATTATTTTAATTTTTCAGACAGGGTGCAGTTCTTGGGCGCCACTCCAACGCATTTTTCTGGCATGAGGTGCATCGTAGGGCGTCGCACGGTGCATCGTAAAGCTGTCATCCCAAATAACCATATCGCCTGTTTTCCACTGATGGGGATAAACAAATTGACGTTGCGTCGCGTGCTCGGTTAAACGATCAAGTAAGTCCCGTCCCTTGGCTTTGTCCCAACCAATAATATGCGACGCATGCGAAGCAAGATAGAGCGATTTTCTACCTGTCACTTTATGGGTTCGAACCAACGGATGCGCAACGGGTGGCCGCAGCTTCACAGCCTCTTCCGGGAAATCAGTCAGTCCGACTTTTGCACGCGAATAAAAGATGCTGTGTTCGGCCTTTAAATTTTCTACAAGCGCTTTGTCACTGTCAGAAAGAGCATCCCACGCCGCGCGCATATCGGCGTATTCGGTATTTGGTGGATTAGGCGGCAACACTCTAGCCGACAGCATCGTGATTCGAATCGGAGGCTGAATCTGTGTTCCGTCGGTATGCCAGAGAAGGTTACCCATGTGATAAAGATGCTCGAAACTGTCCTTCGCGAGTGGCTTGCCTTCGGCATCTACGGTCGCGATATCTAAAAAGTGGGGACGCTTTTCTCCCCCCTGGTGTTCGAGCTTTGTTTTTAAAACGCTTATCACAGGCGGACCAAATTTTTCGATCAAGGCCTCTTGGTCGTCATCATTCATGGGCTCGTCATTACGCACAACCAAAACGCCGTACTGTGCCAATACCCGTTCAACTTCTTCGTAATCAGCTTGGGAGACACCACCCTTCAAGCGCAAGCCTTTTATTTCGGCGGCGAAACTTTGACTAACCGGGATCACTTCAAAGGGTTTCATAATTTTCCTCTCGCTCAAGCAACAGATTGCATGCAACTATTCGCTCGGGTTTTAGCGAAATATACCAATGTTGGCTGATGGTCTCTGGATAATATTTTTTATGAATGTCAGTTGAGTATACTCAGAAAAAAAGCATTCCTGCTACGGCATCGGAGACACCCATGAAAAGCCAGCCTTCTGAACGCTCTTTAGGTGCAATCAGCACTAAAAGCGATGGTCAGCCATCCAAATCGCGTCGCACTTATTTACTTGGCTTGATGGCGAGTGCTGGGATTGCCGGACTGAGAGCGCCCACTTCATGGGCACAGGGCGCCTACCCAGAGCGGGCGGTCAAACTAGTCATTGGATACACCCCGGGTGGTGCCGGCGACGCGTTAGCCCGGATGATGGCACAAAAATATACCGAGGGCTTTTCACAAACATTTATGGTCGAAAACCGGCCAGGCGCTAGTGCAACGATTGCCGCGACTTCGGTCGCCAAGGGCCCGACCGATGGATACACCCTGTTTGTGAACACCGCGCCAGACACAGCACTTGCGCCAATTTCAATGGCGGGTCAATTGCAATATGACATTGCCCGCGACTTTGCACCGATTGGCTTGGTTGTGACCGTGCCAAGCGTATTAGTGGTGGCAGCCGACAGCCCCTATCGATCGATTGAGGACATCGTTCTGGCTGCTAAAAAAACGCCTGGAAAATTAAATTATGGATCATTTGGTAACGGCACCAGTGCACATATGGCAGCCGAGCTATTCAAGAGCGTAGCCGGCCTGGATATTGTGCACATTGCATTCAAGGGGAGTGCACCTGCCTTGGTCGAGCTCATGGCGGGACGAGTCGATTTTATTTTTGATACCTTCGCCTCTGCATGGCCGCACATACAATCGGGCAAACTCCGCGCGTTCGGTGTAACAAGTGATGCGCGTGTTCCGCTCGCGCCAAACTTACCCACGATGCAAGAGCTCGGCTTTGCCGGTTGCGTCTGGCAGTCATTTATTGGGATATTGGCCCCGTCAGCGACGCCCGCCCCGGTACTTGATCGTTTGTATTCTGAAACAAAAAAAATTATTGCCCAAAAAGACGTACAAGAGCGAATTACGTCGATGGGCATGATTCCCGGCCAGGCGATTGGCTCCGATTACGCGACCTTTATCGCGGCCGAGACCAAACGCAGCCGAGCCTTAATTCAAACTGCAAACATCCGCTTCGATTAAGGGGGCCTATTAAGTTTGCAGGCCAAGCCTGTGGATCTTAGCTTGATAAGTCAACCTAAAGCGTCTAAATTCAATCTATCCTGAAACATCTGGATTAATGGAGAACAACATGAATGCTGCTGAAGCCGCGCTTAGACCGAAGGTGCCAGAAGGATGGCTTGATCCTCAAAAATTACCCGAGCATTTAAAATCTACGCTAGTCGATCCTGCAAAGATGGAATGGGTGCCCTCTAAGTTTCCGGGCATTAGCTCTAAGGTCTTGTTTGCCGATCCAACCTCTGGAATATCCAGTATTCTTTTCAAGATGGAACCTGGCGCAATTGTGCCGCTTCATGAGCACGCTGCACTTGAGCAAACCTGGATTATTGAAGGTAGCCTCGTCGACTTAGATGGCGCGGCCTCAGCCGGCCAATTCGTGTGGCGCCCGGGTGGTAACGTACACCAAGCCTACTCGCCCAATGGTGCCATTTTGTTAGGGATGTTCATGAAACCTAATATCTTTGCCAATGGCACAGCGTTCTACGTGAAGTAGCGCTTTGAGTTTTTAAATTATCGGGGTATTTAAATATCAATACGCTAAAAAATATGAACCGGTTCACGGCCAAAAACGTGCTGTTATTGATTGCACACGCAATGACAGCATTGCTTTTAACCCTACCGGTATCGAAGGCGCAAGATTTTCCGGTAAAACCGATACGCATCATTGCCTCGCAAAATCCAGGTGGCACGACCGATGCGACCGCACGGGCTTTTGCCGAGTACTTAACCCAAAAACTTGGCGTATCCGTCTCGGTTGAAAATCGTCCAGGCGCAGGTGGCATGATCGCCGCAGAGGCTGTTGCCCACGGAGCAGCGGATGGTTACACCTTATTTGTGGGTTTGCACAGTCAATTAGCACAGGCTTCGGTGCTGTTTAAAAAGCCGTTGATCAACCCCGATACAGAGTTAACCCCCGTCGCTGCG
>JBAXLV010000055.1:0-9239 GCA_037134635.1 Alcaligenaceae bacterium | reverse complement strand
GGGTTCGACCTCGAGGAAGGTGTCGCCCGTGGAACGCTCGATTTTGGAATCGATCGACGCCCCAAAGCCGATGCCTGATCGCTCGGTACGGCTGCGAATCACCTTCTCCAGACCGTCAAAAGCCCCGCCGACGATGAACAGGATATTGGTCGTGTCGACCTGGACAAAATCCTGATTGGGGTGCTTGCGCCCCCCTTGCGGCGGCACCGAAGCCACAGTCCCTTCGATGAGCTTGAGCAGCGCCTGCTGGACACCCTCACCCGAAACGTCGCGCGTGATCGAAGGGTTATCCGCCTTACGTGAGATCTTGTCGATTTCGTCGATGTAGACGATGGCGCGCTGCGCCTTTTCGACGTCGTAATTGCAATTCTGGAGCAGCTTCTGGATGATGTTCTCGACATCCTCCCCCACATAGCCGGCTTCGGTCAGTGTGGTTGCGTCAGCCATGACGAACGGCACGTCAAGCTGGCGTGCCAGCGTCTGGGCGAGCAGCGTCTTGCCAGAGCCGGTGGGGCCGATGAGAAGGATGTTGCTCTTGGAAAGCTCGACGTCGTCACCCTTGATTTCGCCGTGACGCAGCCGTTTGTAGTGGTTGTAGACCGCCACGGCAAGTACGCGCTTGGGGGCTTCCTGACCAATGACGTACTGATCGAGGAATGACTTGATTTCGGATGGCGTCGGCAAATCGGAGCGGATCGAGGCACGCGCCGTCGCCGCGGTTTCCTCGCGGATGATGTCGTTGCACAGATCAATGCATTCGTCGCACACGAACACAGACGGACCCGCGATCAGCTTGCGGACTTCATGCTGGCTTTTGTTGCAAAACGAGCAGTGCAGAACCTTGCCACCGGCCGATCCTTTCTTTTCTGTCATAGCGATCCATTCATCTCCATACCCGGCGAGCAACCGCTGCAATCGCCGCTAACGCATTACGGTCAGGCCGGGTCTGCCCTCGAAACCAGCACCTTGTCGATCAGCCCATACGATACCGCATCTGCCGCGGACATGAAATTATCCCGTTCGGTGTCGATCTCGATGCGCTCGACCGACTGCCCGGTGCTCTCGGCCAGAATCGTGTTGAGGCGCTCGCGCAAGTCGAGAATTTCGCGCGCCTGGATCTGGATGTCCGATGCCTGCCCCTGGGTACCGCCTGAAGGCTGATGAATCATGATGCGTGAATTCGGCAACGAGTACCGCTTGTCCTTGGCGCCGGCGGCGAGCAGGAAAGCGCCCATGCTGGCGGCCAGGCCGGTGCAAAGGGTGGACACGTCCGGTTTGATAAACCGCATCGTGTCGTAAATTGCCATGCCGGCGTATACCGATCCACCGGGTGAATTGATGTAAAGCGCGACATCCTTGTCCGGATTCTCGGATTCGAGAAACAGCAGCTGCGCCACCACCAGATTGGCCGATTGGTCATTGACCGGGCCGACCAGGAATATCACGCGCTCCTTGAGCAGGCGGGAATAGATGTCGTAGGCGCGCTCACCACGCCCAGACTGCTCGATCACCATCGGAATGTATCCAAGGCCTGTGGGCGTCACGGACGACCCGCCATTCATGGATGCATAGAAATCGGTAAAACGCTGCATGTTTACGCTGTCCCCATGATTTGATCAAACGGAACCGCTTCGTCCTCGACCTTGGCTCCAGCCAGGATGTGCTGGACGACGTTGTCTTCCAGGACGATCCCCTCGACCTCGGCGCGACGTGCGCGGTCAGAAAGATAATAGCTTACGACCTGCGCGGGTTGCTCGTAGTTTGCCGCGAACTCTTCGATGCGCGCGCGCACCTGCTCGGGACGGGCTGACAGTGATGCAACCTTGACCAGTTCGGAGATCATCAGGCCGAGGCGAACGCGACGCTCGGCTTCGGCAGTGAACGCGTCGGGAGGAATCGGAATGGATTCGGCGTTTGGCACGCCGCGCTTCTTGAGCTCTTCGCGCGCGGCGACGACACGATCCTCGGCTTCGCTCTCGACCAGCGACTTGGGAACGTCGAACGTGGCGGCCTTCACCAGCGCATCCATCACGCTGGCCTTGGTGCGTGCCAGCGTGCGCTGGCGCACTTCGCGCTCGATGTTGCCGCGAATATCGGCGAGCAGTTGCTCGACATTGCCCTCGGCCTGGCCAAGGGACTTGGCGAACTCGGTATCGACGACCGGAAGTACCGGCTCGGCGACTTCCTTGACCGTGATACTGAATTCCGCCGTCTTGCCGGCGACATCCTTGCCACCGTAATCGGCCGGGAATTCAAGCGGGAATACGGTCGATTCGCCAGCCTTCATGCCGCGCACGGCCGTTTCGAATTCGGGCAGCATGCGCCCCTGGCCGAGCACGAACGGGAAGCTTTCGGCATGGCCGCCTTCAAACGCAACGCCGTCGATCGTGCCTGCGAAATCCAGCGTGACGCGATCGTCGTCCTGCGCGACACGGCCTTCGCGACCCTCGTATTGGGCGCGCTGCTTGCGCAGGATATCCACGGTGCGCTGGACTTCGTCGTTGCCGATTTCGGTCACGGCGCGCTTGACTTCCAGTGTAGAAAGCTCAGGCACGGTTACCGTCGGGTAGACCTCGAACGTGGCGGAAAAGGCCAGCGTATTTTCGGGAGCGCCCTCGGTCTTGGGCTCAAGCTTCGGGGTGCCAGCCACGCGCAGGCCTGCGGCCGTGATTGCCGTCTCGAAGGCCTCGCCAACCTGACCATTGACCGCTTCGTAGCGGATGCTGGGCCCGTGCGAACGCTCGATCATTGCCAGCGGCACCTTGCCCGGGCGAAAACCCGGGACCTTTGCCGTGCGCGCAACGCGCTTGAGTTCGGCCTGGACGGCCTTTTCGACATCGGCCATGGAAACGGACAGCTCAACACGGCGCTCAAGGCCGGATAGGGTTTCAACCACAGGTTGCATGAAAATCTACCAAACAGGATGACGGAAAGCGTGGCGGACAGCCCACGCCGAATTAATCGGACGGCTTGGTGCGAAGGGCGGGACTCGAACCCGCACACCTGTTACGGCGTCAGGACCTAAACCTGGTGCGTCTACCAATTTCGCCACCTTCGCAGTAACCGAGCATTGTAGCGCACCCTGCACGGGTTTCCCGCCCCCGTACCTCGCCCAACTGGTTAAAATACACAAATGAATCCACGCCTAGACACCCTGCAGCCCTATCCGTTCGAGAAACTGCGCCTCTTGCTGGCTCAGGCGGGCACGCCCCCAGCGGGCTTACGCCCGATCAATTTATCGATTGGCGAGCCCAAACACGCCGCGCCACAGTGCGTCAAAGACGCCATTATTGGCGCGCTCGACGGCTTGTCGATCTATCCACCAACAAAAGGCGATCCGTTGCTGCGTCAGGCAATTAGCCAGTGGATTGGCAGGCGTTACAACATCCCTTGCCCAGATCCTGAGACTCAGGTATTACCCGCCTTAGGATCTCGCGAAGCCCTGTTTGCCTTTGGCCAGGTGGTACTCGACTCGACAAAAAACGGAATCGTCGTCTGTCCGAATCCGTTTTATCAAATTTACGAAGGTGCTGCCCTGCTTGGCGGTGCTACCCCTTACTACGTCAATTCCGATGCAGCGCAAAATTTTGGCTGCGACTGGTCAACCGTACCGGTTGATATTTGGCAACGTACTCAGTTGTTATTTGTGTGCTCACCGGGCAACCCCGCCGGCAATGTCATGTCGTTGGCTGAATGGCAAACTCTCTTTGAATTTTCAGACCGCTATGGGTTTGTGATTGCCTCTGATGAATGCTACTCAGAAATCTATCTCGACGAAAATCGCCCACCCATGGGCGGCATGCAAGCGGCGCACCAGCTGGGGCGAACAGATTTTCGTAATTTAATCAGTTTTTCTAGCTTATCTAAACGCTCAAACGTGCCCGGCATGCGCTCCGGCTTTGTGGCCGGCGATGCCAAGTTGATGGCGAAATTTTTGCTTTATCGCACCTACCATGGCAGCGCCTTGTCGCCCGTGGTATCTGCGGCCAGTATTGCAGCCTGGCAAGACGAAGCCCACGTGATCGATAATCGCCAGCAATACCGTGCAAAATTTGAGGCCGTGCTGCCGATCCTAGAGCCCGTCCTCGACGTTAAACGCCCCGATGCATCGTTCTATTTATGGGCAGGTACTGCGGGCGCTGACGCCGATTTCGTGCGTGACTTACTCACTCACACCAATGTCACCACGCTTCCTGGCAGCTTTGTCGGGCGTACGATCAATGGCGTCAATCCAGGACTAAACCGAGTTCGGATTGCATTGGTCGCACCGCTTAAAGATTGCGTGGAAGCCGCTGAACGCATCGCGGCGTTTATTCGTAAAACTTAATTCGCATTTGATTAGTTCGCATGGTTTGCTGACACTTTATTTTTATCACTTACTCATTCATTTTTATAAAGGCGTGTTATGACTTTAGATCTACAAAAGACCATTGAAAGCGGTTGGGAAGATCGCGCAAACCTGTCACCCACTGCCGCCAGCGCTGGCGTTCGCGAAGCCGTTGCACACACAATCGATGCCTTGGACACCGGCGCATTACGTGTTGCTGAAAAAATCAATGGCAACTGGGTCGTACACCAGTGGATCAAAAAAGCAGTCCTCTTATCTTTTCGTCTAAACGACAATGGCGTCATGGGCCAAGCCCCCTTACAGTTTTACGACAAAGTGCCACTTAAATTCTCTGATTACGGCCCTGCCGAGTTCAAGGCCGGTGGTTATCGTGTGGTACCACCCGCAGTCGCCCGCCGTGGCTGCTACATCGGCCGTAATGTCGTGCTGATGCCCTCTTACGTCAACATCGGCGCCTACGTCGACGAAGGCTCCATGGTTGACACGTGGGCAACAGTGGGCTCATGCGCACAAATCGGCAAAAACGTACATTTGTCGGGCGGCGTTGGTATCGGCGGCGTGCTAGAACCGTTACAGGCCAATCCCACCATCATTGAAGACAATTGTTTTATTGGTGCGCGCTCTGAAGTCGTCGAAGGCGTCATCGTCGAAGAAAATAGCGTCTTAGCCATGGGTGTATTTTTGTCGCAAAGCACCCGCATCTATGACCGCGAAACAAAAGAGATCCATTACGGACGGGTTCCCTCCGGCTCGGTCGTCGTGCCCGGCTCACTCCCAGCGGCCGATGGCACGCACAGCTTGAACTGCGCGATTATCGTCAAGCGCGTCGATGCACAAACGCGCGCCAAAACCAGTATCAACGATTTGCTAAGAGCCTGACCCGGGCATGGATGCCTCACGCGATGCTCTGCAAACCGTTCGCGACTTAATTCGCTACGGCGTATCGCGTTTTAATCAAACCAAGCTGTCGTTTGGCCATGGGTCAGACAACGCTTGGGATGAGGCTGTGTATCTTGTGCTCAACGCCCTGCATCTACCCCCCGATCAACTTGAACCCTTCATGGATGCTCGAGTCTTGCCTGAAGAGCGGCAAAGAGCCTTGGCCTATATTGATGCGCGTTGCGATCAGCGAGTACCTGCGCCCTACCTTACACACGAAGCCTGGTTACAAGGCTATGCGTTTTATGTTGACGAACGCGTGATCGTGCCGCGCTCACCGATTGCCGAGCTATTGATGACTCAGCTTAGTCCCTGGATTCTGGATCCCTACGAGGTCACAGGGATCCTGGATCTCTGCACCGGTTCAGGCTGTTTGGCAATTATTGCAGCCCATCAGTTTCCTGAAGCCTTTATCGACGCCACAGACATTTCAGCTGATGCGCTTGCGGTGGCGCTACGCAATGTCACCGAGCATGGCCTGACTGATCGTTTAAACTTGCATCAGGGTAATCTGTATGATCCCCTGCCCGTTCTCGCACGATACGATCTGATTGTTTGCAATCCCCCCTACGTCAATAGCCAGTCGATGCTGAACCTGCCTGCCGAGTACAAGCACGAGCCCACTTTAGCGCTCGCTGGCGGTGCGGATGGCATGGACTTAGTGCGCACCATTCTCGAGCAAGCGCCTGCTCATTTAAACGATCAAGGTATTCTTTTGCTAGAAATTGGCCACGAACGCGCGTATTTTGAAGCGGCATTTCCAGAACTCGAGCCCGTGTGGCTTGATACTGCCCAGGCCTCTGACCAAATCTTGTTACTCAACCGCGAGCAATTTCCGTCGTGATTCGTGCAACAGGCTTAACCGTGCGTCGCGGTGCAAAAGTACTTTTAGATCAAACAGATTTCGTGGTGCATCCGGGAGAACGTGTCGGGTTCGTCGGAAAAAATGGCGCGGGTAAATCAACCCTCTTTGCCTTAATTCAGCATGAAATGGATGCCGATGCTGGTCGACTTGATTTTCCAGTCGGTTGGCGGATCGCCAGTGTCAGACAAGAAATCGCAGACAGCCGCGATGCCGCGCGTGAATTCGTGATTGATGGCGATACGCACTTGCGTCAGTTGCAAGCCCAACGCACACTGATTGACGATACTGCGCACTCGAGCTCTGATCATGCCGAGGCGCAAGGCTCTCGTATTGCAGAGCTTGAAGCTGAGCTGATTGAGGCTGACGCCTGGACCTCTGTCTCGCGCGCCGAACAGTTGTTGGCGGGCTTAGGCTTTACCCCTGAGCAGTGGTCAGAACCCGTCGATAGTTTTTCGGGGGGCTGGCGCATGCGACTCGCGTTGGCACGCGCGCTCATGGCACCGTCAGAACTTTTACTGCTTGACGAACCCACGAATCACCTCGATCTTGACGCCATGTTGTGGCTTGAGAAGTGGCTAGCCGCATATCAAGGCACTGTGCTGTTGATCTCGCACGATACCGAATTTTTGGATGCCGTTGCACAAACCATTTTGCATTTTGATCAAGGCAAGCTCGTCCGCTACAAAGGCGGCTACGAAGACTTTGTCACGCAACGCGCAGAACGGCTCAGACAAACTAAAGTTGCCTTCGAGCGTCAAACCCGTGAGTCTGCCCGACTGCAAGGATTTATTGACCGTTTTAAAGCTAAAGCTTCAAAAGCTAAACAGGCCCAAAGTCGCGTGAAGGCACTCGCCCGCATGGACTTGATGGCACCGATTCGTGCCGAATCCGGGATCGATATTCGGATCCCCTCGCCCAAAAGCATGCCGGATCCTTTATTGGTACTGGATGACATGCATGCGGGTTACACCACAGAGCAAGGCAAACAGGTCTCGATTTTGCGTAACGTCAAGCTCATGGTGCGCGGCGGCGATCGGATTGGCATTCTTGGGGTGAATGGCGCCGGCAAAAGTACCTTGGTAAAAACGCTGGCAGGCGAACTTGAGGTCCAAGGGGGTACACGGCTGGCGTCCCGCGGGCTTGAAGTGGGCTATTTTGCGCAGCATCAACTTGATATGCTGGATTTAGCGAGTAGCCCTTTACAGCATTTGTCGCGGATCGCCCCTGGCACGCGCGAGCAAGAACTTCGTAACTATCTCGGTGGCTTTGGTTTTGGTGGCGATCGCGTCACAGATACCGTCGAACCGATGTCTGGTGGCGAAAAAGCCCGGTTAGCACTTTCGTTAATCGTTTGGCAAAAACCAAATTTGCTACTACTCGACGAACCGAGTAACCATTTGGATGTCGAAACGCGCGAAGCCTTAACCACGGCGCTTGCCGAGTTTGGGGGTAGCATGTTGTTGGTGTCGCACGACCGGCATCTTCTGCGCACGACGGTCGACAGTTTTTGGATTGTGGCCGATGGTGGTGTGCAAGAGTTTGATGGGGATCTAGAAGACTATCGCGACTGGCTTGCGCAACACCAGGCCCGCGCGCGCAAACAAGAGGCGGCCGCACGTACGGCGGGTCGCGCTGCCGACAGGGTCAACGCCACGGAAAAGGTCGCGAATGCGGCTCGTGAAACAGTGCAGGCTGCACAATTGCGCAAGCCCCTTGAGCAACAGATCAATAAGCTTGAAAAAGAACTAGAGCAAGTTCAGAAAAAACTCAAAGCGCTCGACGCCTTAATGGCTGATGCCGACTTATACAGCGATGCACGTAAAGCGGAGTGTGCATTAACGCTTGCTGACCATGGCGAACTGAGTAAGCGCGCGGCAAACCTTGAACAAGACTGGCTCGAACTTCAAACTCAACTCGAAGCCTTTACTTAGGCACAACTAGCTTTGGGTAATCTCAAGTTTAGCAACACCTAACGCCAAGGTTTTTGCGCCCACCTCACGAAACTGGATCTGCGCCTGAGCATCCAGGCCACTTCCCGAAAGACCAATAATGGTACCCTCGCCAAAACGGCCATGACGCACACCCTGCCCAATGCGAAACTGCTGAGCACCCACCGTCACACCTGTCGTCACAGAGCGTGGTGCTACGGCAGCATGCGACGAAGCTCCTTGCCGTCCGTAGGTCGCACCGCCACCATCGCCGCTTGATTTCCAACGGGGCTCAGACTCAATGAAACCCTGTTTGGGAGTCAACCATTTAAGATGTGCGTCGGGCACTTCAGATAAAAATCGAGAGCGCATTGCATAACGCGTTTGCCCATGCAGCATTCGGCTTTGTGCCAAACTAAAATACAGTCGCTCGCGCGCACGGGTAATGGCCACGTACATCAAGCGCCGCTCTTCTTCGAGCCCAGCTTGCTCAAGAACGCTGTTTTCGTGTGGGAACAAACCCTCTTCTAAGCCCGTAATAAATACGGCATCAAACTCAAGACCCTTGGCAGCATGCACCGTCATCAGCTGAACAGCATCTTGACCCGCCTGCGCTTGGTTATCACCTGCCTCTAGTGCCGCATGCGACAAAAATGCCATCAAGGGCGACAACCCACCAAAGCCCCCTTCTATTGGATCTTGCCCGGGTACGGAGGGGTTCGCCTCGGCCGTCATCGAATCAGAAACAATGACTTCACCGGCCGGTAAGCCAGAAACATTTGCCTCAGAGGCAAAGGCAGCCGCAGCCGTAACCAGCTCGTTTAAGTTTTCAATACGATCAGCGCCTTCGCGATCTTGCTGATAATGCGCGATCAAACCACTGTGGGCAATCACATGCTCGACCATCTCAGGCAAGGGCAAATGGCGCGTTTCGTCGGCCAGGCGTTGAATCATCTGTGCAAACTGCATCAGATTTCCACCGCCCTTGCCCGCCACGCGCGCGACCGCGTTAGACAAACTTGTATCAAAGGCTTTCGCCTGATCACTCAACTGCTCAAGCGTGCGCGCACCAATTCCGCGAGGCGGAAAATTCACGACCCTCATCCAAGAGGTGTCGTCATCAGGATTCGCCATCAAACGCAAGTAGGCCAGTGCATGC
>JBAXLV010000054.1:0-9278 GCA_037134635.1 Alcaligenaceae bacterium | reverse complement strand
GCGGGATCGCTTTTAAACTCAAGACACAAACTGAAGCACTACTGCCAAACGCCGTTGGTGATCGCGTCGCCGCCGTCCGCTTCAAAGATGGCGAGACGATCCCTGCTGATCTGGTTGTGATGGCTGCGGGTATTCGACCCAATACGGCGCTCGCTGAGTCGGCCAATATTCATTGCTCACGCGGCATCATCGTCAACGATACGATGCAAACCTTTGATCCTTTAATCTACGCGGTCGGCGAATGCGTCAATCATCGAGGTTCAGTGTATGGTTTAGTTGCGCCACTGTTTGAACAAGCCAAGGTCTGCGCCAATCATCTCGCAGAGTACGGCATCGCGCGCTACAGCGGTTCGGTGACCTCGACCAAGCTCAAAGTGACCGGCATCGACTTGTTTTCAGCGGGCGATTTTATGGGAGGGGATGGCTGCGAAGAGATCACCCTATCCGATCCCTTGGCCGGTGTCTATAAAAAATTAGTGGTTAAAGATGATTTGCTAGTGGGCGCTTGCATGTATGGCGATACCGCCGACGGCACCTGGTACTTCAAGCTTTTACGTGAAGAAAAAAATATTGCGAGTATTCGTGACACGCTAATTTTTGGCGAAAGCAACATCGGCGATGTGGGCCATGAGGGGCACAATAAAGCAGCTGCGATGCTTGATGCCGATGAAGTCTGCGGTTGTAACGGCGTGAGCAAGGGAAAAATCGTTCGCGCAATTAAGGATCAAGGTCTTTTTACACTTGATGATGTCAGAAAATGCACCAAGGCGAGTGCCTCCTGTGGTTCGTGCACGGGCCTCGTTGAGCAGCTTTTAATGAACTGTTTAGGTACTAGCTACTCTGAGACACCTCAGAAAAAAGCAATGTGTGCCTGTACCGATCATTCGCACGAAGCAGTGCGCGTGGCTATTCGCGAGCATAAGTATTTGGACCAAACACAAATTCGTACCGAAATGGGATGGCGCACTCCAAGCGGTTGCGCGAGCTGCCGCCCTGCTTTGAACTACTACTTGATTTCAACTTGGCCACACGAGGCTAAAGACGATCCTCAATCGCGTTTTATCAACGAGCGCGCGCACGCCAATATTCAAAAAGACGGTACCTACTCTGTCATTCCAAGAATGTGGGGCGGCGTCACAAACGCCTCTGAGTTACGGCGCATCGCCGACGTTGCCGATAAATTCAAGGTCCCAACGGTCAAAGTAACGGGTGGGCAGCGCATTGACCTACTTGGGATTAAAAAGGAAGATTTACCCGAAGTCTGGAAAGACCTCGGCATGCCTTCTGGACACGCTTACGGCAAATCGATTCGCACGGTCAAAACCTGCGTGGGATCAGAACACTGCCGTTTCGGTACACAGTTGTCGATGGATATGGGCGTACGGCTCGAGAAGATGCTCTTCGGCATGTACGCCCCGCATAAGGTCAAGCTGGCGGTATCTGGCTGCCCTCGAAACTGCGCTGAAGCCGGCATCAAAGATGTCGGTGTGATTGGCGTCGATTCGGGCTGGGAGATTTACATCGCTGGCAACGGTGGCATTAAAACCGAGGTCGCTGAATTTTTGTGCAAACTCAAGACTGACGACGAGGTAAAGGAATATTCTGGCGCCTTTATACAGCTGTATCGTGAAGAGGGTTGGTATCTTGAACGCACCGTACATTACGTACAGCGTGTTGGAATGGATTACATCAAAACACGTATTTTGCAAGATCCGGCGGGGCGCATAGCGTTGTACGAACGTTTGTTGTTTGCACTCAAAGATGCGCCCGATCCCTGGAAAGATTTCGAAGCTGCCGGTGTTGATCTTAAGCAGTTCGAAACCATTGCACTTGCACCGCTCAATGAGTGAGCCTCAATATGACAACTGTTGACCCGTGGATCTTCATCAGTAAAAAACAGGATATCCCCGTGTTGGGAGCACGCATCGTCACTGGCGCGGCAGCGGGCCCAATCGCTTTATTTAAAGCCCTCGATCAAACCATCTTTGCCGTACTTGACCGGTGCCCACACAAAGGAGGTCCGCTTTCGCAAGGGATTGTGCATGGCCACGCGGTCACCTGCCCCATCCATGCTTGGAATATCAATTTAGAGAATGGGTGCGCCATGTCGCCCGACGAAGGGTGTACGCGACATTTTGAGGTCAAATGCGTGGATGAGGATGTATTTCTGCGGCGCGATCAATTGGCAGTCTTGTAATGCACGAATTGAACCAACCGCGCACCACCAAAACCACCTGTTGCTATTGCGGCGTAGGTTGTGGCGTGGTGGTTCAGACCGACATCATCAATGAACGACTTGAGATTACAAACGTTGAGGGTGACCCCGATCATCCGGCAAATTTTGGTCGCCTTTGCACCAAGGGTACAACGCTTGGTCTCACAGCACAGTCACGCGTCTATCTGCAAACACGCGCCTACGCACCAGAGTTGCGTCTCAATAGAACCGACGCTCGCAAAGCGGTGGCTTGGGAATCTGCTGCCGAGCACGTTGCTTCGCGTTTTGCTGACATCGTTGAAAAACACGGTGCGCAGGCTATCGGTGTTTATGTATCCGGGCAGCAGCTGACCGAAGACTATTACGTTTTTAATAAATTGGTGAAAGGATTATTGGGCACCAATAATATCGACACCAATTCACGCCTGTGCATGTCGAGCGCCGTCGCCGGCTACAAGCAAAGCTTTGGTGCCGATGCTCCGCCTTGCAGCTATACCGACATCGATCATGCCGAAGTGATCTTTATCACCGGATCAAATACTGCATTCGCACACCCGATCTTGTTCAGACGTATTGAGGCGGCACGCGCACTCAACCCAGCGCTTAAACTGATTGTGGTTGATCCGCGACGTACTGACACCGCACAAATGGCCGATCTGTTTTTACAGATCCTGCCTGGTACCGATGTGGCGCTTTATCACGGCATGCTGCATCTGATGCTATGGGAAGGCTGGCTAAACCACAGCTACATTCAGGCGCACACCGAGGGCTTTGACGCGTTAAAAACCCTCGTGCGCGATTACACCCCAAAGGCGGTTGCCGAAATTTGCGGCATTGCAGAAAATGACCTGCATGAGGCTGCAAAACTCTTTGCGACTTCGTCCGCAACGTTGTCCTTGTACTGCCAAGGTTTAAATCAATCAAGCGCAGGCACCGACAAAAATACTGCGTTGATCAACCTACACCTTGCAACCGGTCAGCTGGGCAAAGCAGGAGCAGGACCTTTTTCACTCACAGGGCAGCCCAATGCAATGGGAGGACGCGAGGTCGGTGGCCTTGCGAATTTATTGTCTGGGCACCGCGATTTAAAAAATCCCGCACATCGACACGAAGTTGCAGACTTTTGGGGATTGACTGAGGTGCCCGCCAAGCCAGGGTTGACCGCGATCCCCATGTTTGAGGCGCTACGCTCTGGTCAATTAAAAGCGATCTGGATTGTATGCACGAACCCAGCCCAATCGCTACCCGATCAAAGCCTGGTCCATGAGGCCTTGCGAAACGCCGAATTTGTTGTTGTGCAAGACGCCTATGCGAACACCGCGACTACAGCCTACGCTGATGTCTTGTTGCCGGCGACAACCTGGGCCGAAAAAGACGGGACCGTGACAAACTCAGAACGCCGGATTTCGCGTGTACGTCCAGCACTTCCGCCCTTTGGACAAGCACGTCAGGACTGGGCGATCGGCGTCGATATCGCTCAACGCCTTGAGCGCAAGCTGAGCAACTCGCGTCGGCTTGATTCAAGCTCAATGTTTAACTACCCAGATGCGCACGCTATTTGGCTGGATCATCAAGCACTCACACGCGATCGCGATCTTGATATCACGGGCTTAAGCTATGAGCGCCTTGAGACCCATGGGCCCGCGCAATGGCCCTATCCAAGCGGCGCACTCAGCGGACGTGTACGGCTTTACGAAGACGGTGTCTTTCCCACCCACAACGGAAAAGCGCGGTTCATTGCTTCACCCTACCGCGCAACCGCGGAACGCACAGATGCGCGCTATCCGATTGCCTTATTGACAGGACGTTTAAGAGACCAATGGCATGGCATGAGTCGAACTGGCACCCTCGCAAGGCTCTACGCCCATGCTCCTGAGGCCTGTATCGATATTTCGCCAGCCGACTCCCGACGGCTTGAATTGCAAAACGGTGAGTTGGTGTACGTCACTTCGCGCAGGGGGGTTCAGGTCTTGCCCGTGCAAGTCTCGAGCACACTAAGAAGCTCGCAAGCCTTTATTGCCATGCACTGGGGCGCAGAATTTGTATCGGGTCAGGCGGGCAAAGCGCTGGGACAAGGCGTCAATGGCTTAACGGCTGCCGCGTATGACCCGATCTCTGAACAACCTGAACTGAAGTTTGCAGCAATCAAGGTTTCGAAGGCGAATCTACCTTGGCATCTCAATGTCTTTGGTTGGTTCGACGATTCGGAGGCACTCAACCTACAGATTAAGTTGCGCGCTTTTTTCCCGCTCTGTACGTTTGCGACCGCGATTTTATTCGGACGTGATGATACGCGTCATCAAACCGGTGTCAGCCTGACGCTAGCCAATCTAGAACCCTTCGAACCCGCTTTGCTTGAACAGATTCGTCATTTGTACGGTTTAGATCACAGCACCGATATGAAGTCAGTCATGTCGTATCGGGATCAGCGAAAATCAATTGAGAGGCTATTGGCCATCGAGCATCTGCCTGAGAAAAAAGTCTTGTCTTGCGTCTTACTCACCGGCTCGGTCATTGATCTTGAAGCACGAATCTGGCTCAAAGAATATCTTGAAACCTTAACCGACGTCTCGGCGCTTGGTCGCAAATTACTGTCGCCTGGCAAAAATCCCCCACAAGCGGTCATCCCTCGCGGCAAAATTATTTGTACTTGCTTTGATGTTTCTGAACAAGCGATCAGGGCTTGTTTAATGCAAGCCGGTGCTGCTGACCCGGATGATCTACTGGACTTACTACAGCGCAAACTCGCCTGTGGTACCAATTGCGGGTCTTGTTTGCCAGAACTCAAAAATATGGTGGACGCGCGTGTCAATTAAGGTTTACCTCAAACAAGTTGGTCGCGGCAGTAAAGGCGCAAGCGATTTGTCGCGCTCAGACGCGACCGATTTATTCGGCCAACTTTTGTCGGGTAAGGCCACAGCACTTGAGCTTGGTGCTTTTTGTATGGCCATGCGTATCAAAGGTGAGTCGGCCGAAGAACTATCTGGCTTTTATGAGGCGCTGACACCATACTTACCAAGCTTGGTGCTCGGCCGCCCGGTTTGGCTCTTACCTTCTTACAATGGCGCTCGAAAAACAACGTTGCTGACACCCTTACTTGCCAAAATGCTAGTGGATAAAGGCTATAGCGTCCTGGTGCATGGCGCACACGAAGAAGCGCATCGTACAAGCTCAGAGCAAGTCTTCACTCAAATGGGTTGGCCCATCGTTGAGCAGCTCAGCGAGTTAGCGCGCGTGCTCGAGCAACAATCCATGGCCTATTGTCCTCTCACCGTCTTATGTCCGGCGCTCAGCCGAATTTTGTCGGTGCGCGAGGTGATTGGGGTGCGCAATACGGGTCATGTTTTAGCTAAATTACTCAACCCCATCCAAAGTGAGTCGTTTCAGGTTACCAACTACACACACCCCCTCTACCCACAGGTTTTTGACGCGTTTTATAAAAACTTTTCTACTAATGTTGTCATGATGCGTGGCCATGAAGGCGAGCCAGTAGCCAGCCCGCGGCGCTTGCCTGAACTCTACCTACGCTATAAAGACTCGGGTTTAGTCAAAATGCGCGTGCCGCAATACTTTAGTGACACGTCTGATGCAACTGAAAGCATTGTTCCAACGGCCATGCTCACCGCTCAACGGTATCAACGCATGCTAACGCAACAGGAGCCCATGCCCAGCAGTCTGGTTGCGCAAGTGGACACGATGCACCATGCGTACGGATCCGTCAACACTCTTGATGCTTCACAATGACCATGACAATGACAACAGATCGTTTATTTTTTTCACCGGGGGAGGTTGCGCTGATTGGTGCGGGGCCCGGAGACCCAGAGCTACTCACACTCAAAGCGGCCAAGTACTTAAGGCATGCAGAGGTTGTATTGGTCGACGACCTTGTCAATCCCGCCATTCTCGAACACTGCCATCCTCAGGCACGCATTATTCACGTCGGCAAGCGCGGAGGCTGTCACTCTACACCTCAATCGTTTATTGAAAAAATCATGACCCGCGCTGCGCTATCTGGCTTGAGAGTTGCACGATTAAAAGGTGGCGATCCACTTATTTTTGGCCGTGCAGGCGAAGAAATTGAGGCACTTCAGGCACAACAAATTAAGGTCACCCTGATTAACGGAATATCCGCCGGGCTTGCCAGTGCAGCAGCCTTCGGGGTTTCGCTTACGCACCGCCACTGTTCACCAGGCGTCATCTTTGTCACGGGCCATCTAAAAGAAGAAGGCACGCAACCGAATTGGCGTGCACTTGCTGAAAGTGGCATGACACTAGTGATCTATATGGGGCTCGCTCGTGCCTCGGTCATCCAGCAGAATCTTCTCAATGCGGGTATGGCGGGACACACGCCGGTAGGCCTGATAAAATCGGTCACTTGCATTGAAGAGCACATCGTTCGGACTTGCTTGTCTCTGATGTGTGACACGATTCAGTCTGAGCAATTCGCCAGTCCTTCGGTGATTTTGATTGGTGATGTTCTGCAGGCTGCAGAACAACTGAATAAAATTAGCGCCGCCGCATAACTTTTACACGCTCTTTTTAATCTTTTGCTCATGACAGCAACGGCAACCACCGGCACCATTCTTCTGGCACACGGCTCGCGCGATCCGCAGTGGCGTCTGCCTTTTGAGTCGATTTTGAAGAAAATGCAGGCACAGTCAACCGCCCCACTTGCGCTCGCATTTCTTGAGAGCATGACGCCGACGTTTGCGCAAACGATTGACGAAATGGTAGCCGCCGGCGCCAAGCAAATTAATGTTGTACCTGTTTTTTTAGCAGTCGGCAGTCACGTTCGCAAAGACTTGCCCAATTTGCTAGAAACAGCGCGTCAACGGCATCCGGGCCTGACGCTTGAAGCAAGCGCTGCCATTGGAGAACAAGACGTCATTCAAGACGCAATCGCCCAATTTGCGCTTCAAGCCAGCACGCTCGCTGGCTTGAAATAGCTGCTTACACTGCAAGCCGTTTAAGCAAGGCCTGGCCCGTTTCTTTAGTACCCAGCTGGCCACCCATGTCGCGCGTTGACTCTTTTGCCGCGATGGCCTGCGTGACTGCGTGTTCAAGCGCTTGGCTCGCCTTCACAAACTCAGATCGACCTTCACGTTGACCATACCAGGTCAACAGCATTGCAGCCGAGCACACTTGTGAAAACGGATTCGCGATATTCTGGCCCGCAATATCAGGCGCCGAACCGTGAGCCGCCTGCGCCATCGCGTATTGCGTACCCGCATTGATTGAGGCCGCCATCCCCAGGCTGCCCGCAAGCTCGGCCGTGAGATCAGACAAAATGTCACCGAACATGTTGGTCGTGACAATCACGTCATAACGTTCAGGCGCGCGTACCACATGGGCCATCATGGCATCCACAATCACATCGTCGACCTGTACGGACGGAAACTCTTTTGCCACCGCCAGGCAAGCATCAATAAACATACCATCACCGATGCGCAAGACGTTCGCCTTATGCACGATGGTGACGTGTTTTTTACGCGTCATGGCTAACTCAAACGCCGAACGTGCAATACGCTCGCAACACTGACGCGTGATGCGACGCAGCGATACGACGACATCGGGCGTAATGAGCATTTCACTGCCACCTGATTCGATGTTGCGATCCGCATAAAAGCCTTCTGTATTTTCGCGTACCACCACTAAATCAAGCGGCTTGTACGTCGTGCCACTGCCGGCGTAGGTCTTGGCGGGACGAATATTGGCAAACAGATCAAGCCCTTTTCTAAAAAACTTAGATGGATTGATTTCACCCTTTGATTCATCTTTAAAATCGTAGGTCGCCATTGGCCCCAAAATCAAACCATCTGCTTTTTTGACTGACTCCATCAAACCATCATGAATGGTGGTGCCGTATTTCTTTAGGCTGTCGTGCCCCGCTATGTCGTGCTGTAACTGCAAGCCTAATTTGTATTGTTTAGAGACGAGTTCTAGGGCGTCAACTGCAACCGCAACAGTCTCAGCGCCAATACCATCTCCAGGAAGCACAATGATTTTCATTATTTCTAGTCTCTTTTTTAATTAAACAATACAGTTTTAAGCATCAGGGCAACTGAATCGTTTTAAAGTCGCCTGGCAAAATCAATTCTAGTGTTTCGAAATCTTCAGAATGTTCGATTTCACGATGTCGAATCCCCGGAGCCTGGTGCACACAGGTGCCGGCCTCAAGCTTGTGCGTACCGTGTCCTTCGTATTCAAAAATTGCCCAGCCCTTTAAGACAAATACAAATTGAAATTCAACCTCATGGCAGTGCCAGTCGCCATGCGCATTGCTGCCCTTACTCGCCTTAATGACGTGAGCAACCACTTTTTTATCTGTTGAATCATAAATACCCAAGTCACGATAATCAAAATATTCGCGTAAGCCATCGTGTGAAAAAGGCTTGTCTTTGGCGTGCTGAATGCTAAATCTCATGGTGAGTCTCCGTTTGTTTTATTTGAATCATGCTCAGGATGTGCACAAGCCTAAGCGGTCACTTAATTTCTTGGCTCACCCTCTGTTAGCTACGATACTCAATTTAAACGCTTTCGCAAAGCCGTTTCTATGAGTATTGGACGATTTGACAAGGCGTAAAGAAAGCAGCCAAAACCAAACCGCTGGCCTTAGCCTAATACGAGCGTACAGCAATCTAGACCATCAGCGTGCTGAGTCATCCTGAGCTGTTGCTCAGTTTCCGAAATCACCCGCCATTGACCCTTCGCAACGGGCGCGCCATGGATCACGACAGGTAATGAGTGGGTCTTTAAGCGAATTACTGGTGGGTGATGGAGATACGGCGCGTCAGCATGGCCATTGAGGGCACTGGCGATCGCGTGCGCCTGCTTTGAGATCGGTTCAATAAACCGACAGGGCATACCGTTAATGCTCACACAATCGCCTAAGGCATAGATATCTTTCGCGCTGGTCTGCAACGTTGTCGGATCAACCGCAATGCCCCGATCAAGCATCAAGTTTGCGCCCGCGGCCAACCGGGTATCGGTCACCAGACCCGTGGCTGCCACAATCTCATCGCACTCAAAACTTAAGCCACAGTGGGTCGTGACCACTTTCAGG
>JBAXLV010000053.1:0-9292 GCA_037134635.1 Alcaligenaceae bacterium | reverse complement strand
AGCAGCGCGTATTGGCCACAACCTTGCCCTTCGGTTCAAGCACCATTCGCGTCATCAGCGCGTACTGCCCCAATGGGCAAGAAGTTGGTAGCGAAAAGTATCTGTACAAGCTGTCATGGTTTAAGGCGTTTGAGGCCTGGCTAGTCACCGAAAAACAGCGCTATCCCAACATCGCCGTACTCGGTGATTACAATATCGCACCGGTCGATGAAGATGTACACAACCCTGAAAAATGGATTGGACAGATTCTGGTCTCAGAGCCCGAACGTGCGGCCTTTCAATCCTTGCTCGCCTTAGGCTTCAAAGACGCCTTTCGTTTATTCGAGCAAGCGCCCGAATCCTTTAGCTGGTGGGATTACCGCATGAACGGCTTTAAACGTAATGCGGGCATGCGGATTGATCATGTCCTGTTATCCGAGTCACTCGTGCCTAGCTGTACTGGCTGCCTAATCGACAAAGGCCCGCGCGCGCTTGAGCAACCCTCTGATCACACACCCGTCGTCGCAACCTTAAAGCTCGCCTAGATACGAATGGCCAATATTAAAGCCCTGCCACTTGATCACCTTGTGATCAATACGCATTTTGAAATGAATGCGGCGCAAACAATTTTTGAGCAACTTGGCTTTACGCTCTCGCCGCGCGGACGTCATAGCCTGGGCTCGATCAATCATCTGATGGTGTTTGAACACGACTACCTAGAATTGATTGGTCTGCCAAGCGACGGTGGCCCCCTGCGCAAAGAAGTACTTGAAAGCCCGGTCGGCATTGACGGCCTTGTATTTCAAACTTCTGACGCAACGCGCACGCATCAGCAACTGCAGTCGGCAGGCCTTGCAGTACAGCCCGTGCATGCGTTTTCAAGGCCCGTTGAACTTACGGGCACAACCCATGAGGCCCGCTTTGAAACAGTGCGCTTCGAAACGGGTCAATTTAACGCAGGTCGTTTGTATTACTGCAGGCACCTTACACCCGAGTTAGTCTGGCGCGAAGAGTGGCAGACACATTCAAATGGCGCAACCAAACTGGCAGGCCTATTGATCGTTTGTGACACTCCTAAAACCGAGGCCAAGAAGTATTTGACGGCAGCAGGCGGCGCTGTTGTCCAAGGATCCAATGGTGAGTATCGCGTAAACGGTCAACACTATGCTTTGGTGTTTGTGACGCCTGCGCAATACGTAGCGTGCTTTGGCGCCCTCACCTGCGTCGGCGGAAAACGCACAAGCTTCTTCGGTGCGATTGCCATAAAAACAAAATCACTTGCGTGCGTGCGCCAAGCACTGCGAGCTATGAAACGTGTTGGCCTACAGACCATCAATTTTCGCGAGCAACCTGGGCGTATCGCCATTCAAATCCCAGGCGTTAATAGTTTGCTCGAGTTTGTCGATACTGACATCCTATAATCTTTTTTTAACGATCTTTTGAGATATCTATCATGCTAAAAATTTGGGGTCGCATCACTTCTATCAACGTACGCAAAGCCGTCTATGCAGCCCAAGAACTAGGTCTTGAGTTTGAGCGTATCGATGCCGGCGGTGTCTTTGGCGTGGTTAAAACACCTGAATATATTGCACTCAATCCAAACTCAGTCGTCCCGACTTTAGTAGAAGGCGACTTTGTATTGTGGGAGTCAAATGTCATCGTTCGCTACTTGTGCGCAAAACATTCTGAAGGCAAGCTCTACCCGACCGATCTGCAAACACGCTTTAACGCCGAGCGCTGGATGGACTGGCAGCAAACAACCTTTGGCCCCTCAGGACGAGACGCCTTCTGGCAACTGATTCGAGTCCCTGAAGCTGAGCGCGACATGAAAAAAGTTGAAGCGTCGATTGCCTCAACCGAGATTCTGCTTGATCGCCTCGAAAAACACCTTGCCACTCACCCCTTCATCGCTGGCGCCGCGATGACGATGGCCGACATCCCGCTGACCTGTGAAGTGCACCGTTGGTACGGGCTACCAATACCTCACCCGTCAAGGCCAAGCATCGAAGCCTGGTACGCGAAGATGCTCGCGCGTCCTGCGGCAAAAAATGTGCTGACGTTACCATTGTCGTAAGGATTTACTAGAATTTCTGTGCAAATTGCTTAGGTGTCAAACTTGCAAAGTCATTTGCATAGCCCGTGAGCTGTTTTTTTAGATAAGTCTTTTGTCCTGCGGTCAGACTATTCAAAATCTGCGCAGTGACTTCGGCCCAGTCCTGTCTGAGTTGTACTTTTTGCTCAGCCAGTGTCGGCTCACGGTAGTTAGACAAACTATTGAGGTAAACAGCCAGGGCAAGCTCAGCTTGCTGCGGATCTTTGCCACGTTGCTCTTCTAAAGTATCGAGTAATGCCTGCTGTCGAAGCTTACGTTCATCATTCCACGCGACAAACACCTTGGTGCGCTTGTCAGACAAATCCGTCAATAGCTTTTCTTGATCTCGTGTCAATGCGCCAAGCCAGTCTTCAAAACGCTTGATTGAGCGTTTATGATTATTTTTACGTGTCGCTTCGCTTTCGGGATTTTTGAGATATTCATCGGCGTACTCTTTATTGTCGCTCTCAAATTGCATACGCAGGCGGTCTTGCTGTTTGAGTGTCAACGTCACCACAATACTGGCGAGCTGGGCCGAGGCTTGTGCGCCGATCACCTGCAGCGCCTGCTCGATCTGCTGCTGAATCTCTAACACCTCACTCGCACTGTAAGGCTTTGTCGAATCGACCCTGTCGCGCCACGATTCAAGTCTTTGGGTGTACTCTGGAAGAATCAGCTGCGTATGCCACTGGACAAACTTCGAGAGCTCTTGATCGAGCGTACTCTTTTGACTTTCAGTGAGATTCAAATAAACGTTTAACTTGTAGGCCAGATAATTCGGCGCATAGTTATAGGCAATCTGCAATGAGCTGCAGGCCGAAAGCGCGATCAAAATGGAAATAATACTTAGACAGCGTATAAATAGACGCATAGGACCAAATGACAAAGCTTAAAAGTCCCTTATTGTTGCATAAGCCTTTGCGTACAATGCGGCAACCCTTAATGTAAAAATGAACGAGTCAATAAATATGAAACAAACCACTTTGCCGGCCCGGCGTGTCTTGACAAGCCTTTTCAGCGTCCTTGCCTTTACCGTTTGCGCGCTCGCTCAAGCCCAGACTGCAACCTATCCAAGCAAACCCACCACCATCATCGTTCCTTTTGGCCCCGGCACCTTAACCGATGTCTTGGCCCGTATTGTGGCCTCGAAACTTTCGCTAGCCTTAGCGCAACCCGTCGTGGTTGAGAATAAAGCCGGCGCAGATGGCAATATCGGCGCAGCCTTTGTTGCCTCTGCGCCCGCTGATGGCTATACCTTAATGGTTGGCTCAACCAGTATTGGTTCGATTAACGTCACGCTACACAAAAATATTAAATACGATCCACAACGCGACTTTATAGGCATCACCAACCTGGTTTCGGTACCAAACGTGCTGGTGATTGGCCCACAGGTCGAGGCAAAAAATATCAAAGAGTTATTAGCCTTACAAAAAGCCAAGAGTTTTAGCTATGGTTCAAGCGGTGCGGGTGGCAGCATGCACTTATCTGGCGAAATCTTTAAAAAAATGGCGCAAGTTGAAATGGTTCATGTGCCCTACAAAAGTAGCCCGGCAGTGATCAATGACATCATTGGCGGACGTGTTGAAATGATGTTCTGTAACTTACCGATTTGTTTATCGTTGATACAGTCAGGCAAATTAACCGCGCTTGGCGTGACTTCGGCAAAACGCTCTGAGTTGTTGCCCGAAGTACCAACCATCGCAGAAGCGGGTTTGGCCGGTTATGAGGTCAGTGGGTGGTTTGGCTTATATGCACCTAAAGCCACACCGCTCGACATTGTTGAAAAACTCAATCTTGAAACCGTTAAGATTTTAAATGACCCTCAAATTAAAGCCCAATTACTCGCTCAAGGTGCTGTCACGATAGGCGATACCTCCGCACACTTTAATCAATATGCCTTAGAAGAAAGACACCGTTGGGCAAAAATTATTCAAGATGCAGGTATCGTGATCGATTAATCAGGCGATCAGTCATCGTAATAAAAAAGGCCGCAGAAGCGGCCCTTTTTTTTACAACCCAGCAATTGAATCAATCGCCGTAGACTTTACCGAACAAGACCCAAGCCTTACCGTCAAAGCGCGCTAACTGCATACGCTCGATTGGATAAAAATCCGTCGCACTGGTTTGTACGTTAATACCTGGCAACAACAAAGAAAGCTTTAAGTCATTAATGCTTGCGGCTTGCTTCATGATATTTTCGCGAGTCAGGTTGTTGCCTGCCTGCTTGATCACGTGCGCCACGGTCTGCGCATTAATGAAGCCTTGAATGTAGAAGCTGTCGGTCGGATCAGAGCCAGCCATGTACTTCTTAAACCACTCTTGATACTCAAGAAATGCCTTATCGTCTTTCCACTGCGGATCGCTAGGGTCTTTGAAAAACGCAGTAGTGATCAAGCCAACGCTATTGTCAAGGCCAGCAGGTGCCAACGTCGAGCCGACTGAGCTTGCAACTTGCACCAGATAATGCGTTGGTTTCCAACTCATCTCTGCAGCTTTTTTAATTGCTTGCGCGGCAAACTTTGGAACTGCAACGTTCACAAATACATCGGCACCACTCGATTTGAGTTTAACCATCTGGCTATCAACGGTTGGATCTGTCACCTCATAGGTTTCACGCGCAATAATCATGCTTTTCTTGTCGCCAAGACCAGCCTCGAGACCCGCCAGGTAATCTTTACCGAAATCATCATTTTGGTAAAGAACGGCAATTTTTCCGTTTGGCTGCCCTTCTAAGATTGCCTGCGCAAATACTTTGCCTTCGCTAAAGTAGTTTGGCTGCCAACCCATTGTCCAAGGAAAATTCTTTGGATCGCCCCATTTTGAAGCGCCAGTTTGCACAAACAGATGCGGTACCTTCTTTTGATTCATATATTTATGAATTGCCGAGTTGGTTGGCGTACCCAGCGTCGCAAATAAAAATAGAACCTTGTCCTGCTCGACTAACTTACGCGCTTGTTCAAGCGTTTTAGGTGGTGCATAGTTGTCATCAAGAGAAATGAAGTTGATCATACGGCCATTGATGCCGCCTTGATCGTTAATCATTTTAAAATAACCTGCTTGAGCCTTACCGTACGAACTGTATGATGATGCTGGACCTGAGTAAGGATTGATATTGCCGACTTTGATTTCTTTATCGGTTGCGCCAACGTCATACGGTTGTGCCGATACGCCAACGCCACTTAGCGCGATGGCGGCAGCAACAAGCACTGGACTCCAAATATTCATTCGTCGTTTCATGTTTTCATCCTTCTTTACTGGTTGATTAGATAAAAATAGTTGAGGCGATCACCGTGCTTGTTAAACACGGTGCAAAAATACCTTAACGGCCATACGTCTTACCCAGCAGTACCCAAGCCTTGCCGTCGAATCTCGCTAATTGCATACGCTCAATTGGCGAAAAATCATCGGGACCCGTTTGCACATTGACGCCTGGCAACAGAGAAGGCAACTGTAAATCGTTAATGCTAGCAGCCACTTTCATGATATTGGCACGCGTTAGGTTATTACCTGCTTGTTTGATCACATGGGCCACAGTCTGCGCGTTGATATAGCCTGAAATATAAAATCCATCGGTTGGGTCCGCACCGGGAATATATTTTTTTAACCATGCATCGTACTCCAGCATTGCAGGGTCGTTCTTCCATTGCGGGTCGCTTGGATCTTTATAAAACGCACTTGAAATCACACCCACTGAATTATCCAAACCTGCTGGCTCTAAAACACCGCCGATCGAACTCGAAACTTGCCACACATACTGCGCGGGCTTCCAGCCCAACTCTGCCGCCTTCTTAATTGCCTGCGCAGCGAACTTTGGCCCCGTTCCATTAATAAACACGTCTGCGCCCGAGGATTTCAGCTTAACCATCTGACTATCGACAGTTGGGTCGGTCGATTCGTAGGTTTCGGTCGCAACAATCATATTCTTTTTGTCGCCCAGACCTGCAATCAGACCCGCTAACAGATCTTTACCCGAATCATCATTTTGATACAGCACAGCAATCTTGCCGTTAGGCTGATTTTCGAGGATGGCTTGTGCAAAGACTCTGCCTTCGCTTAAGTAGTTTGGCTGCCAACCCATCGTCCAGGGAAAGTTTTTAGGATCATCCCACTTAGACGCACCCGTTTGCACAAAAAGATGAGGTATTTTTTTCTGATTTACATATTTGTGAATTGCTGAGTTAGGCGCTGTACCCAAGGTCGCAAACAGAAACAACACTTTTTCTTGCTCAATCAGCCTACGGGCCTGCTCGAGTGTCTTTGGAGGAGAAAAACTATCATCCAATGTCACAAAATTAATCTTGCGCCCGTTAATACCACCCTCATCATTTATTTTCTTAAAATACGCAGCTTGCGCCTTTCCATATGAGCTATAGGCCGAGAAGGTGCCTGAATATGGATTTGTATTTCCAATTTTTATTTCTTTATCGGTAGCACCTGTATCGTATGGCTGCGCCACTACACCACCGCCACCGAGCGTCACTGCTAATGCAACCAGTAACGAACTTAAGCACTTTTGTTTTTGTTTCATGCTTTTCTCCTTTTTTTAAATTTATTAATCATGCCCATCACCCCATTAGGCGCTGCATAAGCTAACGCTAAAAGCATGGCGCCATAAACAGCCCAGGGCGCTGACTTTGAAATTTGATCTGCAACGTTCGGAACAAACTGAATAAATAACGCTCCGAAAATAGCACCGGGAATTGAGCCTAAGCCGCCAACGACAACCCCCACTAAAAGGCTGATTGATAAGAAAGACGGAAAACTGTCTGGCGCGATGTAGGCAACGGCTAAGGCACTTAGCGCGCCTGCGATACCCGTGTAGGCGGCAGACAGGCCAAACGTAGCCGTTTTTATAAAGGTTAAATTCACACCCAAAGCCGCTGCAGCTGTCGGTTGATCTCGAATCGCCACGATCGCTCGACCAACGCGCCCCGACAACAAATTGTTAGCAATCCAAAACAAAAAGATTCCAACGATTAAAATCACAAAATATAGCCAGCGATCTTCGCTAAGTTCATTACCAAAGAGAGTCAGCTCAAACGGTGGCATCGGCTTCTCAAGAACTAAGCCTTGTACACCGCCCGTGTAGTGTTCAATCGGTTTATATTTGAGCAGTTGCGGCGTTGCGATTGCCAAGGCAAAAGTAGCCAGCGCCAGATAATGACCTGCTAACCGTAAGGCTGGAAATCCCATTAAGACGCCAAGCAGCAAACAAACGAGCCCAGCAATCGGCAAGGTCAAATACGATGACATGCCTAGTTGCGTGATCAGAATCGCAGACGTGTAGGCCCCGACGGCATAGAAGGCCCCATGCCCGAGTGAAATCTGACCACCGAAACCCGTCAATATATTTAACCCAAGAATTGCGATCGCGTAAATTAAGACGAGATTGATTTGAAAGACTCGAAAATCTTCAACCAAAAAAGGCAACGCACACAGCGCAATCGCACCAACGAGTAGACTTAAATTTTTTGTGAAGGCAGACATATCAGCTCTGTTAGACGCGGGAGAAAATCGGTTTGCCAAAAAGGCCGTATGGACGGAAGATCAGGATCGAAACAATCAATATCAGCGCCATGGTCAACTTGAGGTCGCTACCAATCACGTATGCGCCCAAGATGTTTTCAAGCACCCCCAAAATGATGCCACCCACCACCGCACCCCATGGGTTATCAATGCCACCCAATAAAGCCGCTGCAAAGCCGTACAGCAAGATCCCAGCCATCATGTTCGGATCAAGAAACACGATTGGCGCAATCATCATGCCTGCAACCGCCCCGATCAACGCTGCCATCCCCCAGCCAAGCGCAAGCATCCACGAAACACGAATTCCGACCAAGCGCGCAGAATCAGGATTAAACGCCGCGGCTCGCATCGCCAAACCCAGAGGCGTAAACCGAAAAAAACAAAACACCGAAATCAGCACAACAAGTGTGACGGCAATTGAGCCAATCTGATGGCCAGAAAAGTATTGCGGCAAAAACATGCCCTCAACCGGGAATGGGCTCGGAAACGATTTAATCGTGTGCTCAAAAATCCAGCCTGCAAAAGCGTTGAAAATCACAAGCAAACCGATGAACACAATTACATTTGTAAGGATCGGCGCTTTTTCGACAGGCTTTAAGAAGATACGCTGGATGAGAACACCAGCAACAAACGAAACGATCATCGTGATCGTGAACGCGACCCAGTAGGGCATACCATTCTGAATCAAGGCCCAACATATAAACGTCGAGAAGGTCGCCATCTCACCTTGTGCGAAATTAATATGATGCGTTGACTGATGAATCATGACTAAGGCCAAACCCACTGCGGCATAAATGCCACCGTTGGCCAGCCCTGTTGTCACCTGCAATATGAACGAATCCATTAAAACTCCACAACCCGTAATTGATTCAATAGCCCAAATAGACACGTCGAATTGACTCATCAGCCTTGATATCGGCTGATGAGCCCGATAAAACGATCTTGCCGGTCTCAAGCAGATAAGCGTGATCTGCCAGATTTAGAGCAAGCGTCGCATTTTGTTCGACCAACAGCATACTGACCTGGTCTTCGCTGCTAATTTCGCGCATGATTTCAAAAATCTCTTTCACCACCAAAGGCGCCAAGCCAAAGGACGGCTCATCCAACAAGAGCAAGCGTGGCCGCAGCATCAGTGCTCGACTGATCGCAAGCATTTGCTGCTCTCCACCAGAAAGCGTACCGGCCTGCTGGCGATAGCGTTCTTTGAGTCGAGGAAACCGCGCATACATACGTTCAATATCGGCCAGTACTTCATGGCGATCTTTGCGCGTGTACGCACCGAGCTTCATATTTTCTTCAACAGTCAATGCAGTAAACGTTCCTCGACCATCTGGCACATGTGCGATTCCGACTCTAACAATATCTTCTGTTAGTTTTCCATCAATGCGCTTATCGATAAAAGTAATCGAGCCTGACGTGTGGACCGTCTGGCAGACTGCGCGCAACGTCGTCGTTTTGCCCGCACCATTTGCACCTAAAATTGTTGTAATACCGCCGACTTTTAACTCAAAATTTAAATCAAATAACACTTGATTCGGACCGTACCAAGCATTCAAATTAGCAACGTCAAGCAGCTTCATTGTTGCTATCTCCTAAATAAGCGCGAATCACCTCAGGATTATTTTGAATTTCTGCAGGCGTGCCTTCGGCAATTTTTTTACCGAAGTTCAACACCACGATCCAGTCAGAGACCTC
>JBAXLV010000052.1:0-9309 GCA_037134635.1 Alcaligenaceae bacterium | reverse complement strand
TGAACGCCCGCTTCTTGCATCGTCGGCAACTCTGGCAACAAACCAGAACGCGCTTGCGTCGTCACAGCGAGTGCCTTCACTTTTTTTTCACGAATCAAATTTGCCGCAGCAGCCAAGTTATCAAACATCAGATTCGACTGGCCCGAGAGTAAGGCCAACTGCGCAGGTGCCGCGCCCTGGTAAGGGATATGCACCATATCGATATTGGCACGTGCACTCAAAAGCGCACCTGCCAAATGACCTGCTCTGCCCGAACCACCCGAACCATAATTCAACTGCCCCGGATTTTTGCGCGCATACGTGACAAGCTCTTGAACGGTCTGAATATTATTTTTTTCACCAAACTCGAGATTGATCAACAGCACATTTGGCACAGAAGCCACCAGTGTAATCGGCGCGAAATCTTTGACCGAGTCATACGGAATCGAAGTAAACAACCACGGATTGATGGCATGCGTTGCCACAGCACCCATCACCAGCGAGTAACCATCTGGCGGTGCCTTGGCGATTAAATCAGCACCGATGTTGCCACCTGCACCAGGTTTATTTTCAACCACAACAGCTTGGCCCAGGCTGGCCTTCACCTTTTCAGCTAAGACGCGGGCCATGACATCGAGCGGTCCGCCTGGTGGGTAAGGCACGACGAAGCGCAAGGGTTTCGCTGGAAACTCAGACGCAGCCTGCACGGATTGCGCCATCGCAACAGGCATTTGCATCATCAAGAACAAAAAAGCCAGCATCACACCCTCAAACACACTTATTTGAGGGCGTTCTTTTCGTCTTAACATGGTTGTCTCAGTGGATAATTTGACTCAGGAACAGCTTGGTCCGATCATTTTGTGGGTGATCGAAGAAGGCATCGGGCGTATTTTGTTCAATGATCTCGCCTTGATCCATGAAGATCACGCGGTCTGCTACTTTGCGAGCAAAACCCATTTCATGGGTCACAACCAGCATGGTCATGCCCGTGTCTTCTGCAAGCGTCACCATCACATCAAGAACCTCTTTCACCATTTCAGGATCAAGTGCTGAGGTTGGCTCGTCAAACAGCATGACTTTAGGATCCATGCACAGTGAACGCGCGATCGCCACGCGCTGTTGCTGTCCACCAGACAATTGCCCCGGAAACTTAAGCGCCTGCTCTGCAATACGCACCCGTTCAAGATATTTCATCGCACGCGCCTCGGCCTCAGCCTTGGGCGTTTTTAAGACCCAAATTGGCCCAAGCGTTAAGTTTTCAAGCACCGTCAAATGCGGAAACAAGTTGAAATGCTGAAAGACCATGCCAACGTCGCGACGAATCGCCTCAACATGTCTAATATCGTTGGTGATTTCGGTGCCCTCGACCACGATGCTTCCGTTCTGATGCTCTTCGAGTCGGTTGATGCAACGTATAAGCGTCGACTTACCTGAGCCAGAAGGTCCACAGATCACAATGCGCTCACCTTGGGCGACTTCTAAATTGATGTTGCGCAACACGTGAAACTTACCAAACCACTTGTTGACATCTTTCATACTGATGATGGCATTCGCCATACACGATCTCCGGTAATAAGATGCGCCTGAGCGTTAACGACAAAGCTCTAACGCTGGTGCTCTGTGGCCAATCGTTTTTCGAGCGACTGACTGTATTTAGACATCGAATAGCAAAACACAAAATAGATAGCCGAAATAAAAACGTAGATTTCAATACTGAACCCGCGCCAGGACTGATCAACCAACGCGGCTTTTGCCGCCTGCGTCAAATCATAAATACCAATGATCACAACCAACGAGGTATCTTTGAACAGCGCAATAAACAAACCAACGAGTGGCGGAATGACAATCTTAAGCGCCTGCGGCAACACGATGAGCCGCATCTGCTGCCAATACGTCAACCCTAATGAATCCGCGCCTTCAAACTGACCTTTTGGAATCGCCTGCAGTCCGCCTCTGATGGTTTCAGCCATATAGGCTGCCGCAAACAAAATAATCGCGACCTGAGCGCGTAATAATTTATCAATGGTCAGACCTTCGGGCAAAAACAACGGCAGCATGACGGCTGACATAAACAGCAAGCTGATCAACGGCACCCCGCGGATCAACTCGATATAAACGATACAAATTGTTTTAATCGCCGGCATATTCGAACGACGACCAAGGGCTAACACGATACCCAACGGAAACGCAAAAGCAATACCGAAGGTTGACAACATCAAGGTCAGGGGCAAGCCACCCCAACGACTATTTTCGACATAGGTCAGACCAAACACGCCACCCCACATCAACACGGCTGCGCCCACCAAAGCGATCGTCCAAAACAGCAGCAACGAGACGTTCCAAAAGCGACGTACACCACTCAAAATGATGGCGCCAAGCATGAGCAACATCGCCAAAAGCGGACGCCACTGCTCTTCGTAGGGATACACCCCAAAAAGAATCAAACGATGTTTTTCAACGATGACCGCCCAACAAGCACCGGTCACTTTGCGACACTCTTGTGCACTGGTCGCTGAGACCGTTGCGTTGAGTAAAAACCAGTCAACTAAGGCGGGCACAAATGCAAATAGCAACCAGACGGACAGAATCGTCAGCAAGGTATTGAGCGGCGAGGAAAAAAGTTGCGTGCGCAGCCAATGCAAAACCGATGCGCCCGACCACGTGCTTGGTGCTTGCGTTTGACTTGCAACGTTAGTGGTCACACTCATGTTTATCTTTCCACCAACGCGATACGTTTGTTATACCAATTCATAAACACCGAAATGAATAAGCTGACGGTGAGATACGCCGCCATAATCATCAAAATACCTTCAATCGCTTGACCGGTTTGATTCAGCGTCGTGTTAATCACCGAGACCAAATCAGGATAGCCAATTGCCACCGCCAGTGAACTATTTTTAGTGATATTCAGATACTGACTGGTCATGGGTGGAATAATCACGCGCAAGGCCTGTGGCAATACGACCAAACGAAGCACGAGGCGATTTTTGATCCCCAAGGCACCCGCGGCCTCCCATTGACCACGACTCACGGACTGAATCCCAGAGCGCACAACCTCGGCAATAAACGCTGACGTATAGATCACTAAGCCAAATGTTAGGGCTGCAAATTCAGGGGTTAGCGTCATCCCACCCACGAAGTTAAAGCCCTTTAGCGCCGGCACATCAAGCGAGAGGGATGTGCCGCTGAACCACCACAGCACAAGAGGCACCACAAACAATAGGCCAACCACAACACGGCCTAAGGCAAAAATCTGGCCGGTTTGCGCTTGGCGCTCCCGCGCCCATCTGCTTAAAATCACTGAGAACACAAGCGCGAGCAGTACGCCCACCAATAACCACGCTATGCCCTCGCCATGCACGGTCGGCATCTGAATGCCTCGGTTGGATACAAACACGCCAGGCAATGGGGTGTAGGCACGACGCGGGCCAGGCATCGTTTCAATAATAATTGCGTACCAAAAAAACAATTGCAGTAGCAGCGGGATATTGCGCAAGATTTCAACATACACACTTGAAACTTTTCGAATCAACCAATTCTTTGACAATCGGGCGATACCCATCACGGTACCTAAAAGCGTCGCGAGTATGATCGCGACCAGCGCGACGCGCAGCGTGTTGAGCACGCCAACCGTAATCGCACGCTGGTAGGTATCCGCAGGGGTATAACTGATTGAGCCTTCGCCAATCGCGAAGCCCGCTTCACGCGCTAAAAAACCGAAACCCGTTGTAATGTTTCGTACAGACAAGTTATGCAGCGTGTTGTGCACCAGATACCAGCCGGCCCCAACAACGATTGCAACAGCAAGAATCTGATAGACGATCGCACGCACTGCTGGATCATTCCAGGACAGGCGTTTTTTCGGCCTAGATACCGAAGGACTTATTTTCGAATTCATGGTCAATGCGCATGCTCACCAAGTAGGGCCTTGGCGAGCACCGCAAACAACACAATAGTACGATTAACGAATCGGCCAGGCGTACAAAATGCCGCCTTTCGTCCATTGCTGATTCAGGCCACGCTCAAGCATCAGGGGCGTATTCTTGCCAATGTTACGCTCGAAACTTTCGCCATAATTGCCAACAGCCTTGATCACGTTGTAAGCCCACTTCTCATCAACGCCCAGGTTTTTACCCATGCCAGGTGTAACGCCTAAAATGCGCTGCACGTTGGGGTTGGTGCTTTTAAGCATCTCGTCGAGATTTTTCTGCGTAACGCCATACTCTTCGGCCTCGACCATCGCATTAAAGGTCCAGCGCACGACGTTAAACCACTGCTCATCACCTTGACGCACTAACGGCCCAAGAGGCTCTTTTGAGAAATCTTCGGGCAAGATCACGTAAAGATCTGGTTTTTCTTGCGATGAGCGCGAAGAAGCCAAGCCAGACTTGTCCGTTGTATAGGCATCGCAACGGCCCGCAACGAACGCACCAACCACTTCGTCAAGCTTTTCAATCACAACAGGCTTAAACGAGAGTTTGTTAGCACGAAACCAGTCGGCCAGGTTCAGCTCTGTCGTTGTGCCGGGCTGTACGCAAATCGTGGCGCCATTGAGTTCTTTGGCGCTTTTGATCCCACTGTCTTTACGAACCATAATGCCTTGGCTGTCATAAAAGTTGACGGCAACACCGATCAAACCCAACGATGTATCGCGCGTCATCGTCTGAGTCGTATTACGAACTAACACATCCACCTCACCAGACTGCAGTGCTGTAAAGCGTTGCTGCGCAGTCAAAGGTGTGACCTTAAATTTTGTTGGATCACCGAACATCGTGGTGGCAAATGCCTTGCACATATCGATGTCAAGCCCTGACCAAACACCTTTGCTGTCAGGGGCGGCAAAGCCGACTAGGCCTGTGTTTGTGCCGCATTGCACAAAACCTTTCTTTTTAACGCTATCAAAGGTCGTACCAGCCTGAGCGACAGTGCTGGCCGCCAAAAGCGCTGCGCCTACGGCAGCAAGTTTGAGAAAATTCATGGATAAATCTCCAAATCACGACTTTAGGGGGGGGCGGCGGCCAAAAAGGCACGCTGCGAGAGCGGATGCATGCGAGCGACACATAGTAGCCGCACACTTAAGGTGACTGTATGGGGGAAATCCCTCGCCGTCAATCCCCAATCTCTTGCGCAGAGTTATGATTAGGGTCTAAAAGCGATAAGCCATGATCGAATTTCAGCATGTTTTTAAGTCATACGGCCAAGGCCGTAGTATTTTGGCCGACTTGACCTTTAAGGTCTCGGCCGGCGAGTTCGTTTACGTGGCGGGCCCTTCCGGCGCGGGTAAATCAACCCTACTGAAGCTGATCGGGGGGCTCGAGCCTCCTAGCCGTGGCTCGATTCAAGTCAACGGACACCGACTCGACCAGTTATCGAACAGAGCCCGGCCCTACTTAAGACGCGCAGTGGGGGTCATTTTGCAAGACACCCACCTACTATATGACCGCAGCGCAATTGACAATGTGCTACTACCTTTGGCGGTCACAGGTCTGGCGCCGGGTATCGCGCGGGCGCGCGCACGCGCCGCCCTTGAAAAAGTCGGGCTTTCTTCAAAAGAAAATGTCCCCCCGGTAGAACTTTCGGGCGGCGAGCAGCAACGCCTTGCAATTGCGCGTGCAATCGTAAACCGCCCGGCCATTCTGATTGCTGACGAGCCTACTGCCAGCCTCGATATCGACACGGCTCGACGCATCATGTCTGTCTTCAAAGACTTTAACCGCGTGGGGGTCACGACCGTGATTGCTTCGCATGACGATGCCCTCATGGCTGAATATGCCACGCGTGCCTTCAAAATCGAACCAGGCAAGTTTGCTGACTCTGCCAATCAGCGAGCACCCACTTACAAAACCACTTCGAACCAAAAGCTACCTTTGCATACTGCATCGGGTTTGCCTTCAGGTGAAATGTCCTGATGAGAAGCCTTTTACGCCAGCACCGCTACGCCTTAGCCGTTACCCTCAGACGGCTGACCGCCTCACCCATTTCGTCGCTCACCAACCTACTTGTGATCGCGCTGGCCCTGTCGTTGCCACTGCTTGGCGCATCGTTACTCGTATCGATGCAGCCGGTGGCGCGACAAGTTTCGGTCACGCCCGAGCTGACAATCTTTTTAAAGACGGATGCGTCTGGCACGGCGGCCGAGCAACTTGCCGGCCGTATTCGCAAAGAACACGCCGAACAGGTAGCTGGCGTACGTGTCATCGCAAAGGACCGGGCACTGACCGAGCTGCGTAACAATCCGGCCTGGGAACAAGCCTTGAAAGTCTTGCCTGGCAATCCACTCCCAGATGCCGTCGTCGCGAGCCTGACACCCGGAGACCAACTGGCCGAACGGGCAGATGCCCTCGCGCAGACGTGGCGCAGATGGCCGGGGGTTGATCTGGTTCAACTTGACACGGCGTGGGTTCAGCGCCTTGAAGCCTTGCTTCGCTTTGGACGCATTGGCCTGCTGCTACTTGCGCTCAGAGTTGCGCTCGTGGTGCTCGCGACCGTCTTTAACACTGTGCGCATGCAAGCGCTTTCGCAACGCGAAGAAATCGGTGTTGCGCGCTTAGTCGGTGCAACCGAATCGTTTGTGCGTAGACCTTTTTTATATTTAGGCTCTGTCACTTGCAGTCTGGCTGCACTGATTGGCATTGGGATTGCGCGTCTGGCGCTGATCCCGTTAAACGACGCACTTGCAAGTCTGGCGCGTAGTTATGACGCTGAGTTTGCCCTTGCCTTACCTTCTACATGGATGCTTGGCGTTGCAGTGGTTTCGGTTGCCGTGCTAGGTGCCTTATCGGCCCGCTGGTCGGTACAGCGAAATACTCGGTTCTGACGGCTACGCCATCGTGCTGCCGCCATTCACACCGATCGTTTGGCCAGTGACGTAGCTTGAGAGTTCTTCGCTCGCCAAAAACAGCAAGACCCCCGCACACTCATCAGGACGACCCAAACGACCCATCGGGATCGATTTCTTTAATTTTGCGTGTAGGTCATCCTTGTCTTTGACCGAGGCGCTTGCGTGTGCGACATGGATAGGGGTATCAATCACACCTGGTGCCATCGCATTGACTCGAATCCCGTCGCGCACCACCTCACGCGCCAACCCCTTGGTGTAGGTGGTGATATACGACTTCGACGCCGCATACAGTCCGGCGCCACGCGTGCCCCCGGTATGCGCGGCCTGTGAGGTGATATTGATGATGCTGCCACCGCCCTGCGCACGCATATGCGGGATCACTTCACGACATAACACCATCATCGACCGCGCATTAAAGTGAAACACTTCGTCAATCGCCGCATCACTCGCCTCAGACAAGGCGATTCGGCGCATCATGCCGCCCACATTATTAATTAGCACATCGATCCGTCCGAATCGCGCATGAACTGCAGCAACCAATTGCACGAGCTGCGCTGACTCCATCACGTCGCAATGAAACGCTTCAGCATTTGAACCTGCCGCTTGAATTTTTGCGACGACCGCGAGCGCAGCCTGCTGTTGCGATCGATAGTGCACGGCCACGTTCGCACCCTGGCGACCAAAAGCCAGTGCAGCAGCCTCACCAATGCCCGAGCTCGCGCCCGTAATCAAGACCACTTTGTTTTTCAAATCATTCATTTAACTTCCTTCAGTCGTGCTCTGCCCGCTTCAAACAACCAATTCGCACCGGGCGCTGCTTCAAACAAAGTCCGGGTGTAAGGGTGCGCGGGCGCTGCAAAAATATCAGCGGTACGGCCCGTTTCAACAATCTCTCCTCGCGACATGACCGCAATGCGATCACAGACCTGCGCCGCGACGCGCAGGTCATGTGTAATAAATAACATCGCCAAATTCAATTGATCGCGCACCTCGTCGAGCAAACTCAGTACTTGCGCTTGCACAGACACATCAAGCGCAGACACTGCCTCATCCGCGACCAAGATCTCGGGCTTCATTGCTAGCGATCTGGCAATACAGATCCGCTGTCGCTGACCGCCCGAAAACTCATGCGGAAATCGTTCGAGCATGCTTGGCTCGAGGCGCACAAGCTCCATCAACTCACTGGCACGCGCCCGGGCTTCTTTGCGTGAGAGGCCATAATTCATCGGCCCCTCGATAATCGAATCGCCTACGGTACGACGTGGATTGAGCGAACGATAGGGATCCTGAAATACGATTTGTACGCACTGGCGCAAGGGCCGCATTTGTCGGGTCGACAGCGGTGCAATATTTTGCTGATGCTGAAAGATCGAACCGCTCGTGGTCGAAATCAACTTGGCAATACAACGCGCGACCGTCGACTTACCCGACCCCGATTCGCCCACAATCCCAAGCGTCTCGCCGCGACGCAATTCAAGCGACACCTGATTAACCGCAGGAGTCTTACTATTTGGATAAGTTTTAACCAGGCACTCGGTTCGCAAAATCGGCTCGCCTTGCCCAACTTGCAAGCGCACCCGCGGCGTCATACTGGGGACTGAGCCGATGAGCATTTGCGTGTATTCGTGCGTCGGTCGCGCCAACACCTGCTCTTTGTCACCAAACTCAACTAGCGCACCCTGACGCAAGACGGCCACCCGATCCGCGATCTCTGCCACCACACCGAAATCATGGGTGATGAACAAGACACCCGTGCCGTGCTCGCGCTGCAACGTTCGGATCAACGCGAGTATTTGCGCCTGCGTCGTCACATCCAACGCCGTGGTGGGCTCATCTGCAATCAACAAAAGGGGCTCAAGCACCAGCGCCATCGCAATCATAATGCGTTGGCGCTGCCCACCTGACAGTTGATGCGGATACGAACGCAGCATCCGCTGCGGATCAACGAGCCCCACCTTTTGAATCATATCCAGCACCCGGGCTTGTCGTGCGGTAGCCGTTAGTGCGGTGTGCGTGCGCAAGACTTCGTCGATCTGTTCGCCACAGGCAAAAACCGGGTTCAACGCCGTCATGGGCTCTTGAAAAATCATTGACATCGTGGTGCAACGCAATTGACGTAATCGGGCAGGCGACATGGTCAAAACATCTTCGCCTTGCAGCAAAATTTTGCCCGCTGTCGGCACCAACGCCTTCGCTTGTAGACCCATAATCGTATGCGCGATCGCGGATTTACCTGAACCCGATTCACCCACTAAACAAACAATCTCACCCCGCCTGACCGTCAAATCAACCCGTTCGACCGCATGGGCGCGATCTGCGCCGCGCGGCAGCGAAATCTCTAGGCCTTGCAACTCAAGCACTGGCTGGCTCATAGGCGTTTTCTCATGCGCGGGTCGAGCAGATCACGCAAGCCGTCACCAAACAAATTAACCGCTAACACCGTAACCGCTAAAAACATACCCGGAAAAAATATATTGTGTGGCAGCATG
>JBAXLV010000051.1:0-9332 GCA_037134635.1 Alcaligenaceae bacterium | reverse complement strand
CTTCATTTGTGAAAGGATTGTAGTGATCGAACTGAGCGCGGTACTGGTCACCGACAGTAAATCGAGTCCGGCCTTCACGTTCGTAGCGACGTTTTTGTATCCTGATACTTGACCAGACAGACGCGTCACAATACCCACTTCAGCTGCGTTCAGTGTTCTTTTGCCCGAAGATAGTTCAGTTTGAACATTAACAATATCTTTTTGAACTTGGGCAACGTTTTGAGAGAGGGTGGCAGCTAAGCCGTTTAAAGTGCTCATGACTCGATTCTTCCTTAAAATATCGTAGAAATGATAGTTCTGAACGTGGCTCACACAAACAGCTGTCAGCATCGGTGTGCAAAGTGCAGACCACACAGCCTGTGACGGGCTAAACTCAGACGACTACCCGATCCGTTTGAATTCTTGAACGCGTAACTTTACAACTCTAATTTGAGGGTCAGGCGATAGAACAGTTATCACTTCTGCTATTTGGCTGGGCTGAGCATCCCCGACATTGCCGAGATCAGACTATCAGCCACTTTGCCGCTATCCACTTTGTACTCGCCACTCGCAAGATCATTTTGCAGCGAAGCCACTTTATTTGCATCAAAAGGTGGCGCAACCGCAGCCGCAGACTGAATCGACTTAAGATATTCTGATATCGCGCGCGTTGTAGAACCTTCTGGCGCGGGTTTTACAACTTTGGCCAGGTTTAAGGGGTTTGCGCTTAGTCCCGTGCTCGCAAGCGGATCCGCCTGACTTTTGTCAGTGGTAACTGGTGTAGTGCTATTGATGCCGTTTGGTATGTTCATGATGCGCCGCCCTTAAATGGTTAACAACCACGTATAACCTCTTTAACGACCAAAAATTAAAAAACTTTAGTGAATTTAACGATTTACCCGATAAATTGTATAAATTAGTTTAAAAGCTTGTCTTACTTACTTTAACGACCCGTCGCCAGAAAACTTTAATAAAAACTTAAAATTTATTTTGATCTAGTCAATCTTTACCTCGATTTGCCCGCTTGCACTAGCGATACCGCTCACAGTTTGCCCACTGGCGACCCGCACTTGTACCAACTGGCCCTGAGTCGCATTATTCTGCGCCTTGCCTTCAGCCGAAATCGTAAAACCCTCGCCCGAGCTCAAAATTCTGACGTTTTGACCCGTTTGCACCACCATTGGGAGTGCTGCCATTTCTTGTTTTAAAACGGTGCCAGTATTCATGGCAATGCGCGAGACTCGGCCAACCACCTGCGCCTCGCTAGTAAAAATATTAGGCGGAAGGGTGGTTAAGTCACCGCGTTGATACATCACGTCACGCGGGCCAATGACCTGGCCTTGCCCCAAATTGGTGGCTGCGACTAAAAAGTTGCCATACACGCTGACATTGCCCTGCATGTAGATCACCCAGCGAACTGCGTCATCATGACAACGCAAGCCAACCGAAGTTTTACCCCAGGCCTTGCTGGCGCCCGGGAAAAATGCTTCGATCGATTCGCACGACGCTAATTTTAGCTTTTGATCGGCTGGCACCACGCTGACGTTGACTTGTCCTGCCTGGGTGGTGCTGTTAGTAGTTAAAAATTCTTTAACCTTTTGGGTGAGTATGTCCAGATCTTGAAATGTTTGCGATTTTAAGGTTGGAGGAGATTGTGCCCAAGTTGGCATCAGCGGAAAGGCAATCGCCGATAAAACAGCGGCAGAGCCGACAACCGCGGCAGAGCGCAGGATCTCAGTTTGAAGTCTTTTTAGAGTTTCTCGCATACTTTTCTCGCATTAATACAGCTTTGCAAGAATCATATGAATCTTTCGGCCACGACAAATTGAGAATAAACACCCATATAAGGCACTTATTCTCGAGATTGCGTAACAGGACATGGCTCTAAAGTTACACCCATGATGCCCTCGTTGGCTCTTACTACCTTTAACGGCAGCATTTTTAGAAACTTTAATAAAAATTTTGGGCGATGTGAGAAAAAGCATGAATAAATTAGATGCGAACTTCAATTTTCATCAAACAGCTATGAATTTGCGAGCCCAACGGCAAGAGTTGTTGGCCGGCAACCTCGCCAACGCTGACACGCCAAATTATAAGGCACGAGACTTTGATTTTAGTGCAAAGCTCAAGGACGCCGTGGGTAAGCTCGCTTCGCCATCTGGGCTTTTAGGAGCAGCAGCAACTGTCGCGGGTGGCGCAGCAAGCCTGGCAGCTTTGCCGGCAACGCTTGCTGCTGGTGGCCCGGTGGCTGCAGCAAAGTCGCTTCTAACCACAGCGGCTGCTCATATTGGGCTCGGTAAGGATCAGGGCGAGACAACATTGAGTGACTCAGAGGTGAAGTATCGGGACACGCCTCAAGGGAGTGTGGACGGCAACACGGTCGATGCTGATGTTGAGCGCAATCAGTTTGCAGATAATGCCCTGAGATACGAAGCCAGTTTAACGATTCTGCGCAATGACATTAAAGACATGATGTCGGTGATGCAGGGCTAAAGATAAACAAGGAAATAGACGATGCCATCTCTCTTTAATGTCTTTGATATCTCGGGCTCAGCGATGAGCGCGCAATCGCTGCGTATGAACACGGTGGCCAGCAATCTGGCAAACGCAGATAGCGCGACTAGCGCAAATGGTCAGCCCTATAAATCTAAGCAAGTTGTCTTTAATTCGACGTCGCTCGGTTCACCCTTCTCAAGTGGTGTAGCAGTTCAAAAAGTGGTTGAAGACAACTCAGCGCCACGAATGGTACATAACCCTGAAAGCCCCCTAGCTGATGAGAATGGCTTCGTGACTATGCCAAACGTGAATTTGACGCAAGAGATGGTGAATATGATTTCAACTTCACGGGCTTATCAAACCAACGTCGAAACGATGAATGCAGCCAAAGCGATGCTGCAAAAAACCTTGACACTTGGTCAAAATTAAAAAGGAATCAACATGAACACGATTCAAACACAGTCTGGCGCCGCGAGCGCACCCGTGACGGCTGCGAATGCACAGACTGATACAAAAAAAATGAGCAGTGATTTTATGAAGATGCTTGTCGCGCAGATGCAGTATCAAGATCCGACGAAACCTGTTGACAGCGCACAAATGACGAGTCAGCTGGCGCAGATTTCGACGGTGGATGGCATTAATAAATTAAACGACACCATGAATTCGCTTGCGAGCAGCTTAAAAGGCAATGTGACTTCGCAGGCGGCCAGCATGATTGGTCGCGATGTATTAGTGCCGGGTAACAACATTAGCTTGACGCAAGGCCAAGCTAAGTTCGGCGTGCAGCTTCCAGAGGCAGCTAACGTAGTCAATGTGTCGATCGTCAATGATTCAGGAAAAACGGTGAAAGTGCTGAGCATGGGGTCGCAGGCGGCCGGTAATCTGCCAATCAGCTGGAATGGTACGGATGCAAATGGGCAATCGGTACCAAATGGCAACTACACCTTCCAGGTGACGGCGACCGCGAATGGACAGACTCTCCGTGCGGTTCCGCTTGAGCGTGCGGGCGTCACCAGCGTAACAAATACCGCTGACGGTGTGTCGTTAAGTTTGACCAATAACAAATCGATTCTTGCTACTGGCGTGCAGCAGATTCTGTAGATTCTTTGGAGTAAAAAATGTCTTTTGCGATTGGTTTAAGTGGTTTGAATGCGGCATCCGCAAATCTGAAAGTGATTGGTGACAATATTGCCAACTCGGATACGAAAGGCTTTAAACAGACCTATCTTGATATTCAAAATGTGGTGAGCAATACGCGTGGGTCAAGCGCGAACGGAGTCAATGGTATGGCTTCGGGTGCAGATGCCACGCATAAGCGTCAAGATTTTTCGCAAGGTGCTATTACCAATACAACGAATAAGCTTGATGTTGCCATCGAGGGGAATGGTTTTTTTGAAGTTCAAAACCCCGTGAGCAAAGAAATTGTCTATACACGGGCAGGGGCGTTCAAGGAAGATTCAGCAGGTCATCTGATTACCTCAAATGGCAACCAACTCGTTGGCTACCAAGCCACGAACGGTGTGATTACCTCAACGATTGCGGCGCCGCTTGTGATTTCGTATGATACGCGGCTTGCGACACCGACCACTGAATTAACACTAAAAGCGAATTTTCAAGCGAACGCGACGGCGCCAGCCACGGCAACGTTTGATCCTGCAGACTCAACATCGTATAACTTTAAATCACCCTATGTTGTGTATGATTCGCTCGGGGTAAAACAGAGCCTAAATCTCTATTTTGTTTGGACCGCAGCAAATACTTGGAGCGCCTACGCAACGACCGAGCCTGCAACCCAAACATCGACGACTGGGGTGACTGGAACAACTACAACACTTGTGCCGCAGTCGGTCGGCACGTTAACTTTTGGTGAGGACGGAACTCTGGCTGACGGTGCGGGACAGTTTGAGGGAATTACCGTTGATGCGCTGGGTGGCGTGGCCACATTGGATATGACCGGATCGACACAGCAGGGTACCGAACTGACTTATCAGGTGACCTCCACTCAAAACGGTTATACCTCAGGAGCCCTGATTAACTACAGCTTCGATCAATACGGCAACATCATTGGCAATTACACCAGCGGTGAGCCCAATGTCATTTTGGGTCAACTTGCGATCGCAAATTTTACGGCACCAACAGGCCTGCTAGATTTGGGTAATAACACGTGGGCCGCTACCGCTGCTTCGGGCGACCCCATTGTTGGTACAGCTGGCGCAGGTGGCTATGGCAAGTTGCTCGGCTCAGCGCTCGAAAGCTCAAACGCAGATCAGCAGGTATTGCTGGTGAGCTTGTTGGCAGCGCAGCGTACCTACCAGGCAAATGCGCAAGTGATTCAAGTTGAAAATCAAATTGCTCAAAGCACGCTTGCGATGGTTGGTTGATATGTTGAATTTATCTTTACCTACTCGTTTACCTATTTAAGGCGGCTAAGAATATGGATCGCATGATTTATACCGCCATGACTGGCGCGCAACATATTTTGGATCAGCAGGCAACGAACGCGCAAAATATGGCCAATGCGTCGTCCACAGGTTTTAAGGCGCAGCTGGATACATTTCGTGCGGTGCCTGTTGTTGGTGCTGCGATGGATACGAGGGCTTTCGTGGTAAACGCCTCGTCGGGCACCGATTTCACACCGGGTCCGATCGTACCGACTGGTCGTAACCTAGATATCGCAATTGAAGGTAAGGGGTGGTTCAGTGTGCAACGTGCCGATGGCACCGAGGCCTTGACCCGCAATGGCTCTTTGAAGGTGAATGAAAACGGCATTTTGCAGACCGCCAGTGGACGCACGATTCTGGGTGATGGTGGCCCGATTACTGTACCGCCTAACGTCTTGCTGTCAATCGGTGCCGATGGGTCGATATCGACGGTGAATGACGGTACCGACCCGGGTGCTGTGACTGGGCTTGGACGACTGAAGTTGACCAATCCGTCTGAGGCGAATTTGGTGCGAGGTGTTGATGGCCTCTTTAGCTTAAGTACCGGTGGCGCTCCCCCGGTTGATGAAAACGTCAAAGTCGTCAACGGTGCGATCGAAGGCAGTAACGTCAGTGTCGTGCAGTCGATGGTCAATATGATCTCGTTAGCTCGGCAGTTTGAAGTGCAAATGACCTTATTGAAGAATGCAGAGACGAATGACGCAAAGGCGACGCAGATTTTACAAATTAATTAAGGCTTAGCGATCAGTCATTCAAGATAATGGCTGACCCAACCAACGATGTGGTGCACTATTTTTGAGGTTGTATAGAACATGATTCGTTCACTTTGGATTTCTAAGACTGGTCTAGATGCGCAGCAAACGCAGATGGACGTGATTACCAATAACTTGGCTAACGTTAGCACCAATGGCTTTAAGCGCTCGCGAGCGGTATTTGAAGATTTACTTTATCAGAATATTCGTCAGCCTGGCGCGCAGTCGTCGCAACAGAGTCAGCTACCCTCTGGGATGCAGCTTGGAACTGGTGTGAAGCCAGTCGCAACTGAGCGCATCTTTGCGCAAGGTAATTTGACTCAAACGACAAATAAAACTGATGTGGCGATTAATGGCTCTGGTTTTTTTCACATTTTGATGCCTAGCGGCCAAAATGCCTACACGCGTGATGGTAATTTTCAAGTCAATAACCAGGGGCAGATGGTGACCTCAAGTGGTTACGTCTTGCAGCCCGCAATCACGATCCCGGCCAATGCCCAAAGCGTGACGATTGCAAACGATGGTGTTGTGTCGATTACGCTGCCGAACTCGGCAGCGATCACTACGATTGGCACCATTCAGTTGACGACGTTTATTAATCCGGCTGGCCTGTCTGCGCTTGGACAAAACTTGTATTCAGAGACTTCAGCCTCGGGCAATGCGATCACGGGCGCAGCGGGTGCAAACGGAACCGGAACTTTACAACAAGGCTATGTTGAGACGTCAAACGTGAATGTGGTTGAAGAGCTGGTCAATATGATTCAAACGCAACGTGCCTACGAGATTAATAGTAAGGCAGTCACAGCCTCTGATCAGATGCTGCAACGCCTTGGACAACTTGGTGCCTAATAGCGCGTAACGAACATCGAATGATTGCATGACCTCAGGGTATGACTTGAAATGAAAAAAAATCTACCTTCTTTTCTATTGCTTGCAAGCGACGTGACCTTGTCGAAGCTAGCCTTGATCGTAGCGGCTAGTGTTACGTTAGCAGGTTGCAATTTGACGCCTAGCACGATTACTAAAACAGATCCGCCACCTTCAAACGCCAATATGCCGTTAGCAGGTCCAAAGTCGGGTGCAATCTTTAGTACTGGTTCTTATCGGTCAATTTTTGAGGGTCGACGCGCAAGCCTAGTCGGCGATATCTTGACTATCAATTTAGTTGAAAATACAACTGCAACTAAAAATGCGGGGTCTGCTCTAGGCAAAAAGGGTAGTGCTGCGAGCGAGGTAACTAATTCTGCGGGTACTAAAATCGATCCAACTTATAACGTCACCAATTCGGACTCAGCTGCAACGACAACGGATGGTAGTAACGGCGTTACATTCTCGGGCTCAATCTCGGCTGTTGTCACAGAGGTGAAGCCAAACGGCAATCTCGTGGTCGTGGGTGAAAAACAAATCGGTCTGGATGCGGGCGTCGAGTTCATTCGCTTCTCTGGCGTTGTCAATCCTTACATGATCACCAACGATAATTCAGTTGCCTCAAATACGATTGCGGATGCACGGGTTGAATATCGTACGAATAGCACATTCGATTTGGCGAATATTGCCAAGACGATTAACAGATTTTTTCTTAGCGCTTTCCCGGGTTGATTTTCGTGACGATTTGCGCCACCCAACAAGCTTTGTCTGACTGAAAAGAATCTCCCATGCTGCCATACACCATGAAAGCCTTGAAACGTTTAGCAACCATCTTGATGCTTGGCTCGATGCTTGTGAGTTTGCAGGTCCAGGCCGCACGCCTCAAGGATATCGCCACGATTCAGGGCGTACGTTCAAACCAATTGATTGGGTATGGACTGATCGTGGGCCTGGATGGTACGGGTGACCAAACTACACAGACACCGTTTACGCTTCAAACGACGCTAAGTATGTTGCAGGTGATGGGCGTTGTATTGCCGCCTGGCACATTTAGTACGATACAGTTAAAAAACGTGGCAGCTGTGATGGTAACGGCCACGTTGCCGCCCTATGCACAGCCAGGCCAATCCCTTGATGTGACGGTGTCATCGGTGGCAAATTCAAAAAGTCTTCGGGGGGGCACCTTGTTAATGACTCCCTTAAAAGGCGCCGACGGGCAAATCTATGCGATGGCGCAAGGCAATCTGGTGGTTGCAGGTGCTGGAGCAGCAGCTAACGGAACTGAAGTGCAAGTCAATCAATTAAACGCAGGGCGTATTTCGGCAGGCGCGACCGTTGAGCGCGTGGTTCCGAATGACCTAAGTCAATTACAAATTTTTAACCTAGAGCTCAAAAACGCCGATTATTCGACTGCCAGTATGGCCGCTGAAGCGATCAATAAGCGCTTTGGTGTGTACGTCGCTGAAGCCGTTGACGCAAGGGTCATCAAAATACAACCGCATACCGCGCAGGTCGAGCGTGTCAAATTTTTGGCAACACTTGAAAATGTAGAGCTCACACCTTCGCGGCCATCAGCCAAAGTGATCTTAAATGCGCGTACGGGCTCCATTGTTTTAAACCAGTCTGTCACGCTTGAAAGTTGTGCAGTGGCCCACGGCAATCTGACTGTCACAATTAATACGACCCCGATGGTGAGTCAGCCAAACGCCTTTGCCGGAGGCAGAACGGCTGTCGTAAACCAGTCGACGGTTGAAATTAATGCTGAAAAAGGGCGCGTTATTCAATTAAATCGCGGTGCAGTCTTGGCTGACGTGGTCAAAGCCTTGAATGCCGTAGGTGCAACGCCACAAGATCTAGTTGCTATCTTGCAAGCGATGAAGGCGGCAGGTGCGTTACATGCTGAACTCGAGATTATTTAAAGGTCTGTGAGATGAGTAATAGTGCGATCGCAACAGTCTCGCAAAGCGCAGCCGCGCTAACTGAAGCTACAAATAGTTTAGCCATCGATGCAAAAGGTTTGTCTGGCTTAAAAAGAAGTGCACACGACAACTCACCTGAGGCGATTCGCGGTGTTGCGAAACAATTTGAGGCAATATTTTTGGGCATGATGCTTAAAAGTATGCGTGATGCGACGCCCAATGATGGGCCCTTAGAAAACGAGCAAAGTCGCACGTTCACAACCATGCTAGATCAACAGCTGACTCAAAATTTAGTCGGTAAGGGTGTGGGATTGGCTGACGTACTGGTCAGGCAGTTGACTAAATTACAAGGCAGTCCACCCGTTCCGAACGAGGCGAATAATGGCGCGCCTGGGCAAACGACCGCCATTCCTTCGTCGGCTACAAACGCCACAAGCGCAATAAGCCCGGTGTCAAGAGGTAGCGCCAGTGTTCAGCCCGAGATTAGCCTGACGTTCTCGGGCCATATGCTCAGTCGCTCGTTGGCGAAACTCAGCAATTACACGCAGGCGCAACAATCCCGTGCTGACTCGAGTAGCTGGTACAAAGGGTCAGCGAACGCCTACTCAGGCAGTCATGTTTCAGACTTTACGGCTCGAATGCTACCCCATGCTGAAAAAATCAGCGCCAGCACCGGTATCCCCGCTATTTTTATGTTGGCTCAAGCCGCGCTTGAATCCGGCTGGGGGCGCAGTGAACTTAAATATCAAAACGGCGCGCCTTCGCATAATCTTTTTGGCATAAAAGCCTCTGAAAACTGGGCGGGTCGGTCTGTCGATGCGATGACAACAGAGTTTATTGGTGGAGAGTTTGTCAAACGCGTTGAAAAATTTCGTGCG
>JBAXLV010000050.1:0-9477 GCA_037134635.1 Alcaligenaceae bacterium | reverse complement strand
GTTTGTATTTCAAAACCCCGACAACCAGATCGTCTTTCCGGTGGTGCATGAAGACATCGAGTTTGGTCTCAAGCGCCGCGAGCCAGATCCTAAACTGCGCGTATTGCGTGCGCAGGCAGCCCTCGAACGGCTTGGAGTCGGCCATTTAACCGATCGCAGCGTGCACACGCTGTCGGGGGGAGAGCGCCAGTTAGTGGCCTTGGCTGCGGTGCTCGCCACCGAGCCAGAAATTCTGGGGTTTGACGAACCCACCACACAGCTTGATTTACGGTTGCGTAATCGGTTTGAAAAGCATTTAGCTGGTTTGCCACAGCCTGCTTTGGTCGTGAGTCATGATCTAGCATTGATTCAGCAAATGAATCGGGTGCTAGTCATCAATCAAGGGCGTTTGGCGTTTGATGGCGGGCCGGGTGAGGCCTTGGCCTGGTATCAGGCGCATTGCGCCTGAGTCTATTTGCCGCTGAACATAAAAAATTGGCGCATAAAAATGATGGGATCACTTTATATACCGGGTCATACCAGGTTACACCGCACCTCCGCCGGCTTTAAATTATTGATTTTGGCGTTGAGTAGCACTGCACTCATGTGGCTGCATTCGCCCCTGCTTTTATTGTTGGTGTGCGTGTTGGTATGCTTATCGGTTCGCTGGGCCGGTGCGTCGCTCAAACAAGTCTGGCAGCAGTTGTGTCCGTTAGTTTGGCTTTTACTGGTATTGGGTGGTTTGTCTGTGTGGTCTCAGGGCGTGTTGCAAGCGCTTGAAATGGTCCTGAGATTGTTTACGCTGGTGCTTGCCGCGTTGGTGGTGTCGATGACGACACCACTGACACAGATGATGGACGTCGTTGTACGATTACTTGGGCCCTTTGAACGTTTAGGTTGGGTCAATGCTGAGAAAGTAGCGCTAGGGTTTGGACTGACACTGCGTTTAGTGCCTGAGCTGAGTGTGCAGTGGCAGGACATTCGTGAGGCGCAGCTTGCTAGGGGTTTAACACCGAGTCCACTAACCATAGGCGTGCCCATGCTCTTGCGTACCTTGCGACGAGCTGATGAGATTGCTGAGGCCATTGATGCGCGTGGATAAAAAATCGAGGATGATTTGAAGACGAAAGATATCGTATTAGTTGCACTGTTCACTGCGTTGATCGTGGTGTTGAGCTTGCTGCCGCCAATCCCTCTGCCTTTGATACCCGTGCCCCTCACGCTACAAACGTTTGGAGTGATGTTGGCAGGATTAATCCTGGGGCCTGGACGGGCAGGGCTCGCGTTGCTGCTCTACGTGTTGATTGCCTTACTAGGCCTGCCGGTGCTGCCGGGTGGCCGAGCCGGGTTGGCCGTCTTGGTGGGCCCAACTGCAGGTTTCTTGCTCGGCATGATTCCAGGTGCATTCGTGACTGGCTGGCTGTCGGTTTTGTTCATTCAAAATAAAAAGTCAACGGCAGTATCAAATCTGAACGATCCAATCGGCTCAACACCTGTATTGCAAATCGCACGCTATGTATTGGCTGCTGTAATTGGTGGGATTGTTTTGGTTTACGCAATCGGAATCCCATGGCTTGTGTTCGTGACGAAAATGGATTTCGCAAAAGCTTGTTGGGCAATGGCAGTTTTTGTGCCTGGCGATGTGCTCAAGGCAGTTGTGGCAGCAGTGGTTGCGCAGCGTATTCGTCGCTTGAATATGGTTTAGTGCGTAGTACGTTTCATGACTTTATTGTGACAACAATACTAGAAATCACTTGAGGTATTGAAACTCGTTCGTCATATGCGCTTGCTATGGTTTGCATACTTTGAATTTTAGGTGTGCAACGTGTCTTCAATCATCATTCAAAAAATATCAAAGTCCTTTGGGGTCACCTCGGTCTTAAAAGATATATCGCTGACTATCAACGACGGTGAATTTGTATCGCTGCTAGGCCCCTCGGGCTGTGGCAAATCGACGCTTTTGCGTTTGATCGCTGGTCTTGATGTTGCTGAGAGAGGCTCTATCGTGGTGGGGCAGCACGACGTGACGCGTCTGCACCCTAAGGATCGAGACCTTGCGATGGTGTTTCAGTCTTATGCGCTCTATCCGCATTTAAGTGTCTACGACAATATTGCTGTGCCACTGCGTATGCGACGCTTGAACGTGTGGCAACGCTTGCCCGGTGTGCGCCTGTTCAGTCGCTCTCAGCAAAAAATCGAGCGAGAGATTCGTCAAGACATCCATGAGGTTGCGCAGACTCTTGGTATTCAAGCACTCTTGCCCCGTAAGCCGGCCCAGTTATCGGGCGGTCAGCGCCAACGTGTTGCCCTTGGCCGTGCCATGGTGCGCAAGCCAGAGGCGTTTTTGATGGATGAGCCGCTATCGAATCTTGACGCGAAATTGCGTGTCCATATGCGAAGCGAACTCTCACAGTTACATCGCACGCTTGGCGCAACTTTTTTGTATGTCACGCACGATCAGGCCGAGGCCTTGACGATGTCAGATCGTATTGCGGTGATGATGGAAGGCTCAATCCTTCAGTACGATACGCCAGACGAAATTTATCGCAACCCTAGTGATTTGCGGGTCGCCGAATTCGTGGGAAGCCCTCGTATCAATATGCTTCAGGGTTGGGTGCGTGAGGGTAAGTTAGAACTCGTAGAGACCGAGCAAAAGAGGCTCGCCCACAGTTATTTGGCACTCAGTGTTGATGCACCGCACGGGCTCGGAGTGGTGGTTGCCTTTAGAAGCGAACAGTGTTCGCTTGTTCCGGCTGGGCAAGCTGCTTTGCAAGGTGTTGTCACGCACTGTGAAAACTTGGGTTCTGACACGCTTGTGCATGTACGTGCGAAACAAGCAAATGACCCAATTATTGTGCGCATTGCGGCTCAGGTACCCCAAGTAAAGCTGGGCACGCTAGTCGGTGTCTCTTTATCAATGCTGCCTTTGGTTTTCTCTGAACAAGGCCCTCGACTGAGCGTGAGAGTCACCGAACTAGATGAGCAGCCCGTCGCGCCGGTGCTCGCTTTCGAAATAGCCTAAGGCTCATGTCAGCGATGAAGACGAGGCAGCTGGTTGCAAAAAAAATAAGACCGGGTGCGGGTGCGAATTGGACGCCGCTGTATTTGTTGGCGCCTGCATTGATATTGCTGGCGATTTTTTTGTTAGGGCCCTTGTTGGCCGTTTTAGGTTTGTCGTTTACCGACTATCAATTGGGTTCGAAGTCGTTGAACTGGATTGGCATAGAAAATTTTGTTGAGCTTTATCACGACAAAAACTTTTGGCGTTCGTTGCGTAATACCGCGCTGTATAGCGGGGTCGTGGTGCCGGTCTCTGTGCTGCTCGGGTTGGGAGTGGCCCTATTAATTGAAGCGCAGAAAAGCTTTAAGGATTTTTACCGAACGATTTTTTTCTTGCCTGTGATGGCGACGCTCATCGCCATGGCCATATCTTGGCAGTTTATTTTGCACCCGTCATTCGGTTTCTTAAATCTTTTATTAAAGGAATTTGGGTTGTCAGGTCATAACTGGTTACGCACCGAATCGCTTGCCTTATGGGTGCTCGCAGCCATCGGGATCTGGAATCAATTTGGCTTCAATATGGTCCTATTTTTGGCTGGATTAGTTTCGATTCCACGACATTTATACGACGCAGCTGCGATGGATGGTGCCTCGTCTGCATTTGAACGTTTTCGTTTGGTCACCTGGCCGCTACTCGGGCCCGTGACGCTCTTTGTCGTGGTGATTACGGCAATACGATCGTTTCAGGTGTTTGATACCGTCGCGATACTGACAAAGGGTGGGCCGAGCAAGTCCACCGAGGTTTTGCTTTATACCATGTACGCCGAAGGATTTGAATTTTTTAAGTCGGGCTATGCCTCGGCAGTGACGATTGTTTTTTTAGTCATTGTCTTAACGCTGACGTTGATCAAAACTCGCTACCTTGAAAAGAAGGTTCACTATGCTTAGTCGAGCCTTGCGTCATGTGGTGTTGCTATCGCTAGCCGCGGTCGTGTTGTTTCCGTTTGTCTGGATGGTACTGACTTCGCTCAAGCCACCTGAAGAAATTTTTGTTGATCATATTCGCTGGCTACCTGATCGACTGTATTGGGTAGAAAACTATACGCGGGCCTTTACCAAGGCACCGCTTGCGCAGTATCTACTAAACGGCGTCATTGTCACGCTTGCGATTTTCTTTTTACAGGTACTGGTGAATTTACCTGCGGCTTATGCGTTATCCAAACTGCGTTGGAAGGGACGTGAATTTGTTTTTGGCCTGGTACTTGCGTGCCTGTTAATTCCGCCTCACGCAGTCGCAATCCCAGTGTTTTTGTTGTTATATCAATTGGGTTTATTAAATAGCTATGCCTCTCTTATTTTGCCTTGGACGATTTCTGTCTTTGGTATTTTTTTGATGCGACAGTTTTTTATGACGGTACCTGACGACTTGGTCGATGCGGCCCGAATGGACGGCCTCTCGGAGTTTGGCATTGTTTGGCGCGTTATGTTGCCTGTTGCGTACCCAGCCTTAACTGCGTTTGGGATTTTTTCATTGGTCGCCCATTGGAATGATTACTTTTGGCCACTTATTGCCATCAATGAACAAGCACTGTTCACGCCACCACTTGGCGTTGTGCATTTTCGTAATGATGATGCAGGCACTGACTTTGGTGCGTTGATGGCTGCTGCAACAGTGGTTATTACACCGTTACTTGTCGCATTCGTCTTTTTACAACGTCGGTTTGTGCAAGGTATCACGATGACGGGGATGAAATGATTTTTGTGCAAGGTCGTATTGAGTTAAATCTTATTTTTTCTAGGTCGTTTTTTCTTTGGAGTTTTTATGATTAAAAAAATACTCTCGTTCACAGCGAAGACCGCTTTATTGGCAGCGCCTCTTTTGTCGTTTGCAGCGACCGAAGTTGTCATTCAATATCCTTACCCTGAATTATTTGAAGAGACGCACAAGCAACTCAAAGAAGCGTTTGCAAAGGTTCGGCCAGATATTACGCTTGTATACCGTGCACCTTATGCAAGCTATGAAGAGGGCACCCAGAAAATTCTGCGCGAGGCCGTTACGAATCAACTGCCTGACGTCACCTTTCAGGGCTTGAATCGCTTGCGCGTTCTGGTCGATCGCAAAATTGCGGTTCCTCTTGATGCGTTTATTGCAGCCGAAAAGAACTTTGACGAGCAAGGCTTTCATAAGGCGATGTTTGACATTGGTACCTCCCAAGACAAAGTGTACGGGCTGCCATTTGCGATTTCGTTGCCGATTTCTTATTACAACCTTGACTTAGTTAAAAAGGCGGGTGGTGATCCTGCCAATTTGCCAACGACGTGGCCTGAAGTTATTGCACTCGCAAAAAAGATTAAAGCCTTGGAGGGCGGCAACCACGGCGTCACCTATGCGTGGGACATCACCGGAAACTGGCTGTGGCAGGCACCCGTGTTTAGTCAGGCGGGCACAATGTTGAGCGCCGACGAGTCAAAGGTCGCGTTCAATAGCGATGCTGGAAAATTTGCCATCAACATGATCGCAAGTCTGGTTACTGAAGGCGGCATGCCTAACTTAGCGCAGCCTGATGCGCGTAGCGCCTTTGCCGCGGGCAAGACGGGTATTCACTTTACGTCAACGTCAGACCTGACGAAGATCACGCAAATGATCGGCAGCAAGTTTGAACTCAAGACCCAGGTCTACCCGAGTGTCTTGCCAAACGGCAAACTGCCAGCCGGCGGCAACCTCGTCGTGATTGTGGCTAAGACACCTGAAAAACAGAGCGCCTCTTGGGCCTTTGTGAAATTCGCAACAGGCCCCGAGGGTGCGGCAATCATGGCCAAGACAACGGGTTATATGCCACCTAACAAGATTGCGAATGACGTGTATTTGAAGGATTTTTATGTACAAAATCCGAACCACTTTACTGCGGTTAAGCAATTGCCTTACTTGACGGGATGGTATGCGTTTCCGGGTGAAAATGGTCTCAAAATCACTGACGTCATCAATGACCATTTGCAATCAATCGTATCGGGTGCCCGTGCGAAAGAGCCGCAAAAAGTGCTGGACGATATGACTGCTTCTGTACAGAAGCTATTGCCGCGCCAGTAATCATCTAAATATTTAAGGTATCAATCTGTTTAACTCGCTCAAGGATCAAGATGAAACTCATACATTTAACAGATACGCACTTAGTCGAACCTGACCAAATCTTGTATGGGTTGAATCCCCTTGAGCGGTTGAACCTGGCGATCGCGAGTATCAATAGTTTGCACGCCGATGCAGATCAAGTGGTGATCACTGGTGATTTGACGCACCGGGGGCAACTGGGCGCCTACCATGCCTTGCACGCGAGTCTTTCTGAGCTTAAGCCTCCATGCACCTTGATTTTGGGCAACCATGACAACCGTGAATTATTTCGTAGTGTTTTTAACGATGCCCTAGAGGATGAGAGCGGCTTTGTACAGGGGGTGCAAGAGACGGCCGTTGGGCAATTTTTATTTTTGGATACAAATCAACCGGGCACGCATTCGGGGTGGTATTGCGCGAACCGTCTGCACTGGCTAAGTGAACAACTTGCACGTTCGCCACAAAAGCCCAAGTATATTTTTATGCATCACCCTCCGTTTGAAGTCGGGTTAGAGCCGATGGATCGGATTGGACTGGTGCAGCGCGATGATTTTCTGCAGGTACTTCGTCCTTACCTGGGCTCGGTGCGTCATCTGTTTTTCGGGCATGTGCATCGACCGATCTCGGGTAGCTGGCATGGCGTGCCGTTTTCAACCCTGCGCGCTACGAGTCACCAAGTTTGGCTTGACTTTGAGGCTAAGGGTGAGATTCCAGGTAGCCACGAGCCGCCAGCCTATGGTGTGGTACTGATGAACGGAGAGACGGTTGTGGTGCATTCTCACGATTTTCTGGATCAGAGTTTGAAGTTTCCCCTCGATGGGCAAGAGCCACAAACTAACTAAGTACATCAATAATGCGATAACATAGTACATACATTGAATCCTTTGTCAGGAATAGTACAATTTATATAAATAAAATCAATAATCTATGAAAATTATTTGTCAACAAAGTTTCAGGATTATTGTTCTCAGCGGACTACTCCAGGTCAGTCCAACGGTTCTTGCCTATTTGCCGCTGAATACCGACGACGCCGGAACCACGACAAAAGGCGGCTATCAAATTGAGCAATCCTTTTATTCGTTGATAGAGGTTGGGCAAGGGGCTGAAAACGCTGTGGTAACCACCTCAGGTGAGGATTATCAGGGCTCAGGTAATGCGAGCGCCTTTCCCTTTACGTTTTCACGGGGGCTGACCGACAGCATCGACTTGCAGTTTTCACCCACGTATTACTTGCAACCGGCAGGTGGATACTCGCGGGTGTCAAACTACACCCTAAATTTGAAGTGGCGGTTTTATGGTGATGGTGAAACAGGGCTCAATTTCGCGCTCAAACCTCAACTCATTGCGCCAGCCAGTACAGCGCAACAAGAGAATGGCTTAGGGAATGCGCGCTTAAATTATGGCTTGTATTTCATTGCCTCTCAATTTGGCGAAAATTATGAAGTGCATGCCAACGCAGGCTACGCCAGTGCGCCGTACAACAATGCCTACTCTGTGGGTTTCAGCACCGATGCGCGTCGCACGGATTTATATTCTGTATCGGTTGCACCCGTCTGGGTGATCTCTTCACAATGGAAGCTCGCCCTCGATGTGGGCATCAATACGAACCCGACGGCAACAGATCCAACGTTGACGCGTTATGGGTTGATCGCGCTACTCTATTATCCGCTGAAGGATTTAGATGTGGGCGTTTCGTATCAGCGCAACGCCTCGACCTTTAATGTGGCTTTTGGCGGTTCAGGTGACTATGTGAGTCGGTTACAAGTTGGCGTGACCTATCGCTTTGATTGATGATTTTTTAAAGCGCCTGACCTTGGCCATGCTCACCTATTCGCAAGAGTAAGCTAGGGTCTTTTCGCAGATTGGATTGATTCCATTGAATCAACACATACATCAGTATGGCAACGGATAGACCAAACATCACGATGATGGTATTGATTGCAATGCCTACCCACAGCATCAGGCTATACAGCGAGACCATCAATAAGATATTGAGCTGCTCATTGAAGTTTTGCACGGCAATCGAATGGCCAGCCGACAATAACAAATGACCGCGATGTTGCAACAGAGCATTCATGGGTACGACAAAAAAACCAGACAAAATACCCACTAATAACAACAGCCCATACACAGCCCCTTCGTTGTAGATCAGTGGCATGACCAGCACGACTAAACCCATGAGCGCGCCAACTGGCAGAACGCGAAGAGATTGTTTCAGCGGCACGCGAGCCGCTGCAATTGAGCCCAGTACAGTACCGAGGGCGGCGATACCCATCAAGACCGACGCTTGATCCAGACGATAGCCCAGTTGGCTGCGGCCCCATTCAATCACAATCAATTGCAGTGTTGCGCCCGCGCCCCAAAAGAGGGTCGTGACCGCAAGGGAAATTTGGCCCAGCTTGTCCGTCCACAGAACTTTGATGTAACCACTAAAGGCTTGAATAAGCCGAAGGGGGTGCTGGTGTTGCTTTGGGTATCGAGCGTTAGTATTTGGAATGAATAAATTGGTCAGCGCGGCGGCAACGTACAGCAGGCTAATCATCAAGATCGCAACTTCGGCAGGCGTGTTTGCCATTAGCTTGATCATGGCGTGTGAAAGTAGCCAATCCGAAACAGCGGGTGATACCAACAAGCCGCCCACGACTGACCCCATAATGATTGATACAACGGTCATGCCTTCGATCCAGCTGTTGCCGATGACAAGTTGCTCGGGGGGCAGCATCTCGGTGATGATGCCGTACTTGGCTGGTGAATACGCGGCGGCCCCCATTCCAACAATCGCGTATGCCACGCAGATTAAGAAGATTTGTCCAGACGCGGCCAAACCAAAAAATCCGTAGCTAAACATCAGAATGCAACCGATCACTTTGAAGGCGTTCGTGGTGAACATGACCTTGCCCTTTGCGTAGGCGTCAGCGATCGCGCCAACAAAGGGCGCCAGGAGCACATAACTCGCTGCCACGCCCCATTTGATTAAGGGGGGGACCCACACGGGACCCTCAAGATGGTGGATCAAGGCAATCGCAGCAATAAATAGCGCGTTATCCGCTAGCGACGAGAAGGTTTGCGCGATGATGACGATATAAAAGCCACGATTCACGGCACGCTCACTTGGTGACTGTCGCTTTCAGTTTTTGTGGCGTGTTCGTTGTGGATCGCTTCGGGTGATTCGCTGCCTTTAGGCTTGGCGGGCAGGCGCATGAGCGCGCTACCCATTTTGATCTGTATGCCGGGCATAATTTGATCGGCTAAAGTAAAACCGTCTGGGGCGAATACGATAATGGTCGAGCCGTGTTCAAACCAGCCAAGTTCTTGTCCTTTGTCAAACGCAACGTTGCAAGAAAAATCGGTTTGTCCTTGGTATCGTGTATGAAATAAAGTGTTTAAGCCAT
>JBAXLV010000049.1:0-9483 GCA_037134635.1 Alcaligenaceae bacterium | reverse complement strand
GCCTAATCTGCCTATCGACGATGCTGCTGGCTGTGACAGGTTGTGCGCTGATCACCGGTGATGACGGACGCTATAACCCAACACCTTTAACTGAATACAAAGCAGGGCTTGCAGCACGCGTTAGTTGGAAAGCCCAGGTCGGCAAAGGCGCTGGGGTGGGATTTGTGCCTGAGGTTGTGGGGTCGGCTATCTACGCGGCAGCTAGTGATGGGTCGGTTGGTAAATTTGATCTGGCGTCTGGTAATCCACTTTGGGCCGTCAAGGTTGATAAGAATTTATCGGCCGGCGTCGGTAGCGACGGCAAAACGACTGCGGTGGTGACCTCGGATGGCACGGTGGTGGCGTTGGATGACAGTGGGCAAATCAAGTGGCGTTCAAAAGCGTCAAGCGAAGTGACCGTGCCGCCCTTGGTTGGCTCTGGCGTGGTCGTTGTGCGAAGCGGCGATTATCGTGTTCAGGGCTTTAATGTCGAGACCGGTGAGCGGATCTGGAGCGTTCAACGCTTAGGGCCTGCACTTGCTTTGCGCGCCCCTGCGCGCATGCTGTTACTCGAAGGCCTTGTCATTAGCGCAATTCCTGGCGGCAAATTAATTGCGATCAATGCGGTGTCGGGTGATGTGGCATGGGAGGGCACGGTGGCGCTTCCAAAAGGAGCAACCGATCTTGAGCGTGTGAACGATGTTGTGGGGGCTCCCAAGCTTTCGGGTTCGCTACTTTGTGCGGTGGCCTTCCAAGGCCGGGTGGCATGTTTTGATATCGCGGCGGGTGGCCGCACTGTGTGGACTAAAGATTTCTCAAGTCCTGTTGGCTTAGCAACCGATGCCACGCAGGCGTATATCCCGAACGAACGCGATACGGTTTCTGCGTTTGCTTTGAAAAACGGCGGCCTTGCTTGGCGCCAGGATGCTTTGCGTAATCGTAAGCTCACGAGCCCCGCTGCTTTACCAGGGGCGATTGCTGTGGGCGACCTCGAAGGCTTTGTACATTTTATGTCTCCTGTAGATGGCCAGTTACTGGCCCGTATTCTGGTGGGGGGCGGTCCAATTCAAGCTCCCTTAATTGCAACGCCTCAAGGCATTCTGGTTCAGTCTGGTGACGGGCTACTTGTTATGCTTGGGTTGAACTAATTCGTGTCTTTTAAACCTGTCGTCGCCCTGGTTGGACGTCCAAACGTTGGTAAATCAACGCTCTTTAATCGACTGACACGCTCACGCGCGGCGTTGGTTGCTGACTTTTCGGGTTTAACCCGTGACCGTCACTATGGTGAAGGTCGTGTCGGAGACAAGCCTTTTATCGTAGTCGACACCGGCGGCTTTGAGCCCGTTGCAAAATCGGGCATCTTGCACCAGATGGCGCGTCAAACCAAGCAAGCGATTGCTGAAGCAGACGTGGTGATCTTTTTGGTCGATGCGCGTGCAGGCTTAAATGCGCATGATCACGATATTGGTCGTTTGTTACGCAAACTTGGTCAGCGCGCAGTGCTCTGTGTGAACAAGGCCGAGGGTATGGCCCACGGCAGTGCGATCGCAGAGTTTCATGAGCTTGGCTTAGGCCAGCCTTATGCGATCTCGGCCGCGCATGGCGATGGCATCGGTGATTTGATTGAACACGCGCTTGAGGGGCTAGGCCAAGAACCCGAGCCAGAAGATTTTGACGCTGATGACGCTGAACCTAGCGCCGAAGCGCTTAAAAGCGATTTTTTTGAACCCGTTGAAGTCGTGGATCATCGCATCAAGCTTGCGATTGTTGGTCGACCCAACGTAGGCAAATCGACGCTGATCAATACCCTACTGGGCGAAGAACGGGTGATTGCGTTTGATATGCCTGGCACGACGCGCGATGCTATTGAAATTGAGTTCGATCGTGGCGGCAAAAAATATACCTTGATTGACACGGCCGGCTTGCGCAAGCGCGGTAAAGTTTTTGAAGCGATCGAAAAGTTTTCAGTGATTAAAACCTTGCAAGCCATCGAAGCGAGTAATGTCGTCTTGTTGATGATCGACGCGCAGCACGAGGTGTCGGATCAAGATGCGCATATTGCGGGCTTTATCCTTGAGACGGGCCGTGCCTTGGTCGTGGCCATCAATAAATGGGATGGGCTCGATAGCGAACAGCGCGAACGCATTCAGCGCGAATTCGATCGCAAACTTAGATTTTTATCATTTGCGCGACAACACACAATCTCGGCGTTGCGCGGGCAGGGTGTGAATGCCGTCTTGAAGTCGGTCAATCTGGCGCACGCTGCGGCCTTCACCAAGCTTTCAACGCCTCGCTTGACGCGTGAGCTACAGGCTGCGGTCGAGCAGCAACCGCCGCCGCGCAAAGGGATTTTCAGGCCCAAAATGCGTTATGCCCATCAGGGTGGCCAAAACCCACCACTGATTATTATTCATGGCAATGCACTGGATGCGATTTCTGATTCGTATCGCCGCTATCTTGAGGGGCGGTTTCGCGATGCGTTCGAGCTTGCGGGCACACCCTTGCGCATTGAGTTCAAGTCTTCGTTTAACCCTTACGCCGATAACTAAGTCCTATGAGTCGCTACTGTAACAAAATTGTTGCCACGCTAGATCCCTATACGCCGGGCGAGCAGCCGCGCATCCAAGATCTTGTGAAGCTCAATACCAATGAACATCCTTACGGCCCTTCGCCCAAGGTGTTAGCTGCGATCGCGGCACATACCAACGACAGTCTGCGTCTTTATCCCGATCCAACCGCTGCGGTGTTGCGTCAAGCGATCGCTAAACGTTTTACGTTGAAGCCAGAACAGGTTTTTGTGGGCAATGGTTCGGATGAAGTTTTGGCGCATGCGTTTCATGCGTTGCTTAAGCAAGAAGCGCCGGTCTGGTTTCCTGATATTACGTATAGTTTTTATCCGGTTTACTGTGGTTTGTATCAAATTGCCCATCGGGCGATTCCGCTTGATGCGCAGTTCAAGATACGCGTTGAAGACTACTTGCCCAATGGCGCGCAAGGCACTGCGGGCGGGATCATTTTTCCCAATCCCAATGCGCCAACCGGTTGCGCGCATCTGCTGTCAGACGTCGAGCGGATCGTGGCGGCTAACCCGGATATCGTGGTGGTTGTTGATGAGGCCTATGTTGATTTTGGCGCGCAAACCGCGGCATCGTTAGTGGATCAGTACCCAAATCTTTTGGTTGTGCACACGCTGTCCAAATCGCGTTCGTTGGCGGGCCTGCGTGTGGGCTATGCGCTGGGTCATCCAGATCTGATACAAGGCTTAGATCGCGTCAAAAACAGCTTTAATTCGTATCCTTTGGATAATCTTGCCCTAGCCGGTGCGACGGCGGCCATCGAAGATGAAGAATATTTCGAACAAAGCCGTCAGGCGGTGATTCGTTCGCGCCAAGCGCTTGTGCAGCAACTGACCAAACTAGGTTTTGAAGTATTACCTTCTGCTGCAAATTTTGTTTTTGCGAGGCACCCCGCGCATACTGGTGAAAGCCTGGCTACCAACTTGCGCGCCAGAAACATACTTGTTCGTCACTTTAATAAACCACGCATTGCTGACTTTTTACGCATTACTGTTGGCACAGATTTGCAAAGCGAAAAATTGCTCAGCGCGTTAGCTGAGATTTTTAAAAAATAAATTTTAAATGTAGTCACTTGATCTAATCGACATTTGTCCTGATTAAATGGTTACGAATTGTGTCTTGTTCTAGCTAAGCACGGGAAAACCCTGTAGAGTAGGGGTCTTGGATTGGAAAACATGCATATTTTTGCAAAAGTCCAATTCGTCTCACCGCAACATACGGAGCCTGCCAATGAGCAATAAAGGACAAACGTTACAAGACCCCTTTCTGAACGCTTTGCGTAAAGAACATATCCCAGTTTCGATTTACCTCGTCAACGGGATCAAACTTCAAGGGCAAGTCGAATCATTCGATCAGTACGTTGTGTTGCTACGTAACACTGTGACGCAAATGGTTTACAAGCACGCGATCTCAACGGTTGTGCCCGCGCGTGCCGTGACGCTTCCTTCAGATGGTTCTCTTGATGCTGGCGCAGACGCCGCAACTGAATAATCCATACGGTTCGCGCTATTTCGGTCTTCTTCACTTTTCGTTTCGCTAACTCAGCCAAGCATGCTTGCATGCTTGGCTTGATCTTCTCGTGCGCGCGCTGATTATTAGTGTTGACTTGGGTGCGCCCGATTATCTGGCGCACGCTCAAGAATTTGACATGCTGGCTAAAGGTGCGGGGGCGCAAGTTGTGGCCACGCTGACTGCGCGACGTCAGCGCCCAGATGCGGCTTATTTTATCGGTTCGGGTAAGGTGCAAGAAGGTGTCCTGCTTGCTCAAGAGCTTGAGGCCGAGGTGATTCTGTTTGATCAGCCGTTATCGCCAGCCCAACAACGTAACCTTGAACGTCAATTCAACCTGCGTGTCGTTGATCGGGTTGCCTTAATTTTAGATATTTTTGCGCTGCGCGCTAAAAGTCACGAAGGCAAACTACAGGTCGAGCTCGCCCAGCTTCAGCATTTGTCAACGCGCTTAACCCGCATGTGGTCACACCTTGAACGTCAGCGCGGTGGTATCGGTATGCGCGGCCCTGGCGAGTCGCAGCTTGAGATGGATCGCCGCATGATCGGTGGCAAAGTTCGCTTATTGCGCGAACGGCTCGAGCGCGTACAGCGGCAACGCACGACGCAGCGCCGCTCTCGCGTGCGCGGCGGCACGTTGTCGGTTTCGTTGGTGGGCTATACCAACGCAGGTAAATCAACTTTGTTCAATGCCATGACGCGCGCGGGTGCTTTTGCAGCCGATCAGTTGTTTGCAACGCTTGATACCACGACGCGGCGTGTGTGGATTGAGGGCGCTGGGCAAATTACCCTTTCGGATACTGTGGGATTTATTCGTGACTTACCGCTTACACTGATCGCTGCTTTTAGGGCAACGCTCGAAGAGGCGATTCAAGCTGACCTGGTGCTGCATGTGATCGATGCCGCTAGCCCTCAGCGCGATGAGCAAGTTGCTGAGGTTGATAAGGTTTTGGTTGATATCGGTGCGGCCGATATCCCGCGGATTTTGGTCTACAACAAGATCGATCTTGCCGGCCTTGAACCGCGAATTGAAACCGATGCGCATGGTACGATTTGTAGAGTGTTTTTAAGCGCGCAGCAGCGCTTAGGCTTAGATGGTTTACGTAGTGCAATCAGTCAGTTTGCTTTAAATTTGGAAAACAATGCGACTTCTATCCCGAATATTCAATCTTAACGATCCCGGCTGGGGCCGTGGACAAGGCGGTAATGGTTCAGAGCCGCCCAAAAAGCCTGAGCAAGGCAATGGCCCGCCTGATCTCGATCAAGTCTGGCGCGATTTTAATAATCGGCTGGGTTCATTGTTTGGGCGAGGCAAAGGTGGGGGCGGTTCGCGTCCAAATCAAACATCTGGCCCCAGTGGCCCGACACCCAGGCAGTCTAAGATTGGCTTGGGCGTCCTCGTTGCTGGCGGTGTGGCGTTGTGGCTGGCAAGCGGTTTTTTTATTGTGCAAGAAGGTCAGGTAGCGGTGTTGACGCAATTTGGCAAATATAAAAGCACGGCTCAAGCGGGTTTTCAATGGCGAATCCCGGCTCCGATACAAGGTCACGAAATCGTCAATATTTCTCAATTGCGTACCTTTGAAGTTGGGTTTCGCGGTAACGCACGTAACCGTGTCTTACCCGAGGCCTTGATGCTTACTGAAGACGAAAACATCGTTGATGTGCAGTTTGTGGTGCAGTACCGCCTGCGTGCTGATGGCGCGCCAGACTACATCTTTAAAACCAAAGACCCCGACGAATCTGTTCGCCAAACCGCACAAGCGGCGATGCGCGAAGTGGTTGGTAAAAAACCGATGGATAAAGTGTTATATGAAGAGCGTGCTGCCATTGCGGTTGATGTGCAAAAGCTCATGCAGCAAATTCTTGATCGCTATAAAACGGGTGTTCAGGTCAGCAGCATTGCGATTCAAAACGTGCAGCCGCCTGAGCAGGTTCAAGCCGCATTTGATGACGCCGTCAAAGCAGGTCAAGACTTAGATCGTCAAAAGAATGAAGGCCAAGCTTATAGCAACCAAATCGTGCCAATGGCTGCTGGGCAAGCGTCTCGCATGCTTGAACAGGCCGAGGGCTACCGGGCGCGTGTTGTCGGTACCGCCACGGGTGATGCCGCACGGTTTAGCAGCGTGCTGGCTGAATACACCAAAGCGCCAGGGGTGATCCGCGAGCGTATGTATCTAGAGACCATGCAACAGATGTTTGCCAATGCAAGCAAAGTGTTGATTGATACCCAAGGTTCGAACAATATGCTGTACCTGCCGCTTGACAAGATTACGCAGCAAGTGGCCCAGGATGCGTCGCGTACAGGGTCGAATTCGACCATGACGACGGTGCCGATGATTCCTCCGCCTTTGGTGCCCTCTACCTCCTCGCCTGTGCGCCCTCCGGTGCAGGGTTCCTCCAACTCGCTGACGCGTGATCGCGGCAGCCGCTAAGCAGAGGACAGATCATGAAAAGATTATTTCCCCTGTTGATCGCACTGGTCATCGGCCTCATCGCTTTATCATCCTCAGTCTTCATCGTGCGCGAGCGCGATTACGCAGTGGTTTTTGCGCTGGGTGAGGTTAAAAAGGTTGTTTCTGAGCCTGGCTTGTACTTTAAGCTGCCACCTCCGTTTCAAAACGTGGTGACGCTTGATAAGCGTCTGTTAACCATTGACGCACAAGATGCCGAGCGGATTCAAACCTCTGAAAAGAAAAACCTGCTGATCGACTCGTTCGTGAAGTGGCGCATTGCCGATCCTAAGTTGTATTACGTCACTTTTGGCGGCAACGAACGTGCAGCCCGCGAGCGTTTGCAAGCGCAAATTCGCGATGCCTTGAACGCTTCGGTCAATATCCGTACCGTTAAAGATGTTGTGTCGCTTGAACGTGAAGTCATCATGAACGAAGTGTTGACCAACGTGGTTAAACGCGCTGAAGCCCTGGGCGTGCAAATTGTCGATGTGCGACTCAAGCGCATTGAGTTTGCCCCTGAGATCTCTGAATCCGTGTTTCGCCGTATGGAATCCGAGCGTCTACGCGTGGCCAACGAGGCACGCTCAATCGGTGCGGCAGAAAGTGAAAAAATCCGTGCCGAAGCGGATCGTAAGCGTGAACAAATCTTAGCAGAGGCCTATGGGCGCGCTCAGGCGATTATGGGTGAAGGCGACGCGGTCGCGGCGGGTATTTATGCCAAAGCCTACGGTGCTGACTTAAGCTTTTACAGTTTTTACAAAAGCCTTGAAGGGTACCGGGCAGCGTTTGGCAAACAGGGCGACGTACTGGTGGTTGACCCAACGTCTGAGTTCTTCAGATACCTAAAGTCATCTTCCGGAAAATAACCTAAAGCCGGCGCCAACGGCCTCGTGCGCGGGGCCGTAACACGCTTGCCATAATAGGTATAATACGATGTAAGCTTTAACGATTGTTCTGGCGGCTTGCCGGGCTTACGCCCCAAGCCGCTTTTCGTTTGGGCGACACTTTTTAAACTTTTAGCTACTCCCCTATGAAAGGTAATTGGTTACTGCCCGAAAGCCTGGCTGATATGTTGCCGGCTGAGGCGCGTCGAATCGAAGAGCTGCGTCGTCAGTTGCTCGACCTGTTTCGTACCTACGGGTTCGAACTGGTGGCACCGCCGTTGGTTGAATACATTGATTCGCTGCTCTCGGGTACGGGCAGTGATCTCAATTTACGCACCTCAAAGTTGGTGGATCAGTTATCGGGTCGCACGCTTGGTGTGCGCGCCGACATGACGCCTCAGGTCACGCGTATTGATGCGCACTTGTTAAATCGTGCGGGTGTCACGCGTCTGTGCTATTGCGGGCCCGTACTACACGCGCGCCCCGCCGGGTTGTTGTCTAGCCGCGAACTGCTGCAGATTGGGGCCGAAATCTTTGGCCATGCCGGCTTTGAAGCTGATCTCGAAATTATTCGTCTTGCACTCGAAAGCGCAAGATTGGCTGGCGTGCAAACCTTGCGTCTTGACTTGTGCCACGCGGGTTTAGTACGCAGCCTGATTGAGGCCGATCCCGAAGCGCAGGCCCGTGCCGACGAAATCATGGCGCTGCTGCGCGATAAAGATTTGCCTGGGCTTGCTGAACTCGGCGAGGGCGCAAACGCTTTACGTGCACAAACGGTGCAGTCTTTGGTTGCGTTGCCTAAACTGTACGGCGATCGCAGTGTGATCGATCGTGCGCGCCAGGTGTTGCCAAAGCTGTCGGGCGTGGCGTCTGCCCTGGATACCCTGGCGCAAGTGATTGGTGCGCTCGACGATGTCTCAGTGGGTATTGACCTAGCCGATGTCGGCACCTATGGGTACCACTCGGGCGTGACGTTTTCGATTTATGCCGATGGCTGGCATGATTCGCTGGTGCAGGGCTGGCGTTACGACAATGTGAGCTTAGCCTTTGGGCGGGCGCGCCCGGCAACGGGCTTTAGCCTTGATTTGCGTAAGCTTGCGGGCGGTTTGTTGCCTGCGGTGCCGTCACCGGCGATTCGTGCGCCTGGGGGCCAAGATCCAGCGCTGCGTGCGGCGATCCAGGCGCTGAGGGCAGCGGGTGATATTGTGGTGCAGGTGTTTCCGGGTGAACAGGCCACGCACGATGAGTTTGTTTTTGATCGCGAGCTTGTATTGCAAAGCGGTCAGTGGAAAGTGCAAAACGTTGTCTAGGCTCTGGCCTGCCTAATCAGTTAATGATTAGCAGCGCACCAGAGGTTGAATGTTGATTTTTAATTAGTCTGTTTACCTGACATGAGCAAGAACATTGTAGTAATCGGCACACAATGGGGTGACGAAGGCAAGGGCAAAATTGTCGACTGGCTCGCCGAGTCGGCGCAGGGCGTCGTTCGGTTTCAGGGCGGTCACAATGCTGGACATACGCTTTGGGTCAATGGCAAAAAAACCATTCTGCGTTTGATTCCTTCGGGCATCATGCATCCCACAGTCACGTGCTACATCGGTAACGGCGTGGTGCTTTCACCCGAAGCCTTGCTCAAAGAGATTTCTGAGCTCGAAGCCGCTGGTTTAGATGTACGCTCGCGTCTCAAAATCTCTGAAGCCTGCCCGCTGATTTTGCCGTATCACGTTGCCTTGGATCAGGCCCGTGAAGCGCGCCGCGGTGAGGCCAAGATTGGCACCACCGGCCGCGGTATTGGCCCGGCGTATGAAGATAAAGTCGCGCGCCGTGCGTTGCGCGTGCAAGATCTGTTTGATCCTAGCGGCTTTCGTAGCAAGGTCGAAGAAGTACTCGACCTGCACAATTTTGTGTTGACCCAATATTTGGGTGCGCAAGCTATTTCGGTTCAAGAAGTTGTTGATCAAGCCATGGCGTTGGCACCGGCCATCGCGCCGATGGTGGCCGATGTCAGTAGTGAACTCTTTGCAGCACAGCAAGCTGGCCATCATCTGTTGTTTGAAGGGGCACAAGGGGCTTTGTTGGATG